>JALVYZ010000273.1 GCA_027037705.1 bacterium
GTTGGTATTGAGCCTGAAATATCATTAACATTTATCCCAGATAAAAAAACATGAGATAAATTTCCAATAATACCACCTATATCATTTCCAAAAGCCAGCGAATACCCCCATAACATCCATAATACACTACCAATAGCATAAGAAACAAAGCTCAATGTAAATGTATTTAACATATTTTTATATCTTGTCATTCCTCCATAAAAAAGAGCCAGTCCAACAGGAGTCATAAACATTACAAGAGCTGAAGATACTAACATCCAGGCGGTATCACCACTATTTAAAGTTGGAGCATTTGCTCCAAACAAACTCTGTGAAAAAATTAATACCAATGATATTGCAAATAACGTTCTCATTTTTTTACTCCTTTTTTTATTTTTTATAAATTTTCTACCTTCAATCTTAGACCTTTTAACCTTATTAAATAAGGCTTTCTATGCCTTTTTCTCCTGTTCTAATTCTGTAACTTTCTTCAATACTTGATACAAAGATTTTACCATCTCCAATTTTACCAGTCCTTGCACTATTAATTATAGTTTTAACCGTTTCATCTAATTTTTCTTTTGGTATCACAAGTGTTACTTTGATTTTTGGGATAAAATCTACCTGATATTCTGCACCTCTATACAATTCTGTATGACCTTTTTGCCTTCCAAATCCCTGAACTTCTTCAATAGTAATACCTGTAATGCCTATTTCTATTAATGCTTCTTTAACTTCATCAAGTTTAAAAGGTTTAATAATTGCTTCGATTTTTTTCATTTTTTCTCCTTTTGTTTGTTTAATTATATTTTGTGACATTTTGCAGAATATATGCCAAGATACTTTGAGTACAAAAAATTAATAATTTCTAATGGTTATAAATTTTTCGATAAGATTTTTTGATACAAATTTGTATTTTAACCATGATTACAGGCTGAAGGCAGAAGGTGGAAGGTTAAAGATAGATTAGATTGATAAAATAATGCTCAATAAAAAGTTTTGAGTTAATGTTTGTATTAAAAAAGGAGCAAATTCAAAGTTCTATATTGCAAAAAAATAAATTAAAAGTTTATAGTTTGAGTATTAAGTTTTATTACAATTTTGTTGAAACACAATATTGTATTGATACATTTTTGTTTTAAATTTTTAAATAAAAACAGCCCAAATAGTCGATTTATAAGGAGGAGGATTTGAAAGATTTAAAAAATAAAATAAAAAGCTTTTAGTTTGGGAGTGATTTATTTGGAGTAGCTGATTTGAAAAGATTTGATTTTGAAAATTTAAAGACCATTCCTGAAAATCTTTTAAGTTGCTTTAAAAGAGCAATTTCAATTGCTATTGCATTACCTAAAAACTATTTTCAGTAAAGTAGAAAATGCTCCACCACCAGAACTCCCACCATTTCTTTTTATTTTTTTAATAATTTAAAATATTTTTGTTAAAAAACTTGACAGGAAATTTTAAGTTAAGTATTAATGAAAGTAATTATTATTAATTTTAATTTTTTTTATTTTAATTTCCAAATATATTAATCTATAATGTAAAAAAGGAGCTTGAAATGGGGAAAGGAAAATATTTTTTACTTTTTATTGGTTTACTTATCTTATTGCCTACAATGGCAGCATTAGGAGAAAATTATTATGTTTCTCCTGATGGGATTGGAAATCAGTGTTCTCAGTTAAATCCTTGTTCATTTCAGACAGCCCTTACTAAGGCACAGGCAAATGGAGATAATGATATTATTTATGTTGCTTCCGGAACTTATAATATTTCACAAACTTTGACTTACATAACAGAAGATGGAGATGGAGAACTTACCATTCAAGCAGAGGATTTAAATAATAGTCCTGTCCTTGATGGTGGGAATAATATACAGATAATGGAAATTAACAATGATTCCAATTTGGATAATCATGGAGATGCAGGTGATAATATAACTATAAAAGGAATAATCTTTCAACATGGAAAGTCTTCAAAGGATGGAGGAGCTCTCAATGTAAGGATAGGAGAATCTTCTATAATTATTGAAGATTGTGTATTTAATGAGAATAACGCTGATAGATTTGGTGGTGGTGTGTATGTTCACGCCGATTCAGGGGATATAATAATTATAAATAGTAATTTTTATGGAAATGGTGGGAGTTCTGGTGGTGGAGCATTTTTATTTGGCGATAAAGTTAATATTACAATTACAAATAGTACTTTTAATGAAAATTATGGTTCTGGTGGTTTAGGAGGAGGAGTCCATGCCTATTCATTTCAAGGTATGATTACTATTACACATAACAGTTTTAGTGAAAACCGTGCCAGAGCTGGTGGTGGTGCATTTGTGCTCTCAGAAACTTCTTCTTTATGTGGAAATTGTAATATTGCTATTGATAGTAATATTTTTATTAAAAACAATGCTTGTGATAAAGGTGGTGGGTTATTTTTATCCTCTTACAATACTCCTTCAGAAATATATAATAATATCTTTAGTTATAACCAGGCAAATTCAATTGGTGGTGGTTTATATATGTTTGCTGGAAAAAATCATTATGGTAATATTTCATTCAATGATTTTTATAAAAACTCAGCTAATAATAACGGTGGAGGCATATACCTGAGAATTTTATCTGACAATTCCCAGGTAGGAATATGTGACAACATTCTCTGGGAAAATACTGCAAATGAAGGTGGAAATGATGGAGATGATTTATATGTGGATAATGATTATGATGGAAATGGTGTATGTTCTATAGTAAATTTTGTTACAAACGATATTGGAATAAACAGTAATCTTGATACAGGCCAATCAGAAGACCTGTATTTTAAAATAGCAACAAGCTCATGTTACGTTAATGATAATAATATTAAGGCAGATCCTCGTTTTATTAATGCGGATAATGGAAATTTTCATCTTAAAAGTGATTCTCCTTGTATAGATGTAGCTGACCAATGTATTTGTTATACACCAGAAAATGATTATGAGGGTGATGATAGAATAATCAACTACAGGCCTGACATAGGGGCAGATGAGT
>JALVYZ010000274.1 GCA_027037705.1 bacterium
AAAGATATATTTGTTTACTTTGACAACGATTTCTACGGATATGCCCCTCAAAATGCGTTAGAACTCAAGAAATCCATAAATGTAAATTAATCTTAAACTTTTTTCTAAACTAATAATTTTAAAATTATAATTTTAAAATACTATTTAAAATGGTCAAATAATCATAAAATTTTTTGGTATTTTTATTGCATTTATTAAAACAATGGGGAAATTAATTTCAATAATAATTAGATCCTATAATGAAGAAAAATTTATTGGAAAACTTATTAATAAAATTTATTGTCAAAAGATTAATGAAAAATTTGAAGTAATACTTGTTGATTCTGGCTCAACAGATAATACAGTTTCTATTGCTTTAAAATATCCAGTAAAACTTATAAAAATTCCTAAAGAAAAATTTTCATTTGGTTATTCTTTGAATAAAGGAATTGAAAATTCAGAAGGGGAAATTTGTGTTTTTGTAAGTGCTCACTGTATTCCATACAATAATTATTGGCTTGCAGAAATAGTTAAACCATTTAACGATGAAAAAGTAGCTATGGTTTATGGGCGTCAGGTTGGGGATAAAAATTTTACAAAGTTTTCAGAACATCAGATCTTTAAGAAGTGGTTCCCTGAAAATTTAATTGAAAATCAGAACTATCCTTTTGCTAACAATGCAAATTCTGCTATTAGAAAATCTGTATGGGAAAAAATAAAATTTGACGAAACATTAACAGGGCTTGAGGATGTAAAATGGGCTAAAGATGTTTTAGAAAAAGGATATAAATTGTATTATAATGCAAATGCTATAGTTTTTCACATCCATGAAGAAAGATATTCTCAAATTTACAACAGATACAAAAGAGAGGCAATTGCCTTAAAAAGAATTTTTCCTGAAATGAATTTTACATTTATAGATTTTATAAAATTTTTCATATCAAATACATTTAATGATTATATCAACGCAAAAAAAGAAAAAAAATTTTTCAAAAATATTTTTGAAATTCCTGTTTTTAGATTCATGCAATTTTGGGGAACTTATAAAGGATACAAGTATAGATATAACTATTTAACAAAAAGACTAAGAGAAAGATTTTACTATCCTCCTGAAAAAAATAGAAAGGAAGTTTCATCTACAATTAAATTTCAACATGTTGAGGAATTAAAATGAGATTTTATGCAATCGTTCCAGCTAAAGAGCACTCTGAAAGAGTTCCTAATAAAAATATCAGAAATTTTAATGGTAAACCTTTATTTTATTGGATAATTAATACATTAAAAAAGATTGAAGATATAGAAAAAATAATCCTTGATACAGATTCAGATAAAATTTCTGATTTTGTCCTCAAATTTTTTCCTGATATTACAATTAATTTCAGACCTGAGCATCTACATGGAGACTTTGTTTCTATGAATAAAATAATTGAAAATATTTTGATTAACTATAATGATACAAATTTTTTTATTCAAACCCATGTGACAAATCCATGTTTAAAAAAAGAAACTATTGAAAAAGCTATTGAAATTTTTAAAATTCAAAATGATTATGACTCTCTATTTACAGTTACAAAGATTCAGGCAAGGTTGTATGATAAAGATTTTAATCCATTAAATCACGATCCTGATGAGTTAATTAGAACTCAAGATTTACCACAAGTTTATGAGGAAAATTCATGTTTATATATATTTTCAAGAAACAGTTTTTTTAAAAATAAATCAAGAATTGGTAGAAATCCTTATCTTTTTGAAATTAATAAGCTTGAGGCAATTGATATTGATACTGAAGAAGATTTCATTTTAGCGGAGAAGATTCATGAAATTTTATGATATTTCAATGAAATTAAATAAAGATATAGTTCAATGGCCAGACTCTATTAGCTTTTCTCATATTTTCTATAATGAAAACACTTCTTTTATAAAAATGGACCTTCATACAGGTACTCATGTTGATGCACCAAAGCATTTTATTAAAAATGGTAAAAGTATTGATAATTTAGAAATAAAAAGATTTTTCGGGAAATGTCAGGTTATTGAAATAAATGATGATGTTATATCTTCTCAGTCATTTAAAAATTTTGAGATTAGAGCAGATAATATTATTTTGAAAACAAAAAATTCTGTAAATTTAAATACAGATTTTAACAAAAATTATGTTGCTTTAAATTCAGATGGTGCAAGGTTTCTTGCAGAAAAAAAAATTAATCTTGTTGGAATAGATTATCTTTCAATTGAAATTTTTAATAATGAAAATTTTGAAGCTCATAAGATTTTACTTTCAAATGATATTATAATTTTAGAAGGACTTAATTTAAAAAATATCTCACCAGGAATATATACTCTAATTGCTTTTCCTTTGTTAATAGAGAATGCAGAAGCATCACCTGTGAGGGCAGTTTTATTGGAGGGATAAAATGTATAAAGTTATTATTTCAGCTCCATATATGCAAAAAGAGATTGATAGATTTATTGAAGAATTAAAAAATAAGAATATTGATATTTTTATACCTGAAGTAAAAGAAAGATTAGAAGAGTATGATTTATTGAAAATAATTGAAAATGCACACGGAATTATCTGTGGCGATGATAGAATAACAGAGAAAGTAATAGATAAAGCAAAAAAGTTAAAAGTTATTGTAAAATGGGGAACAGGAATTGATTCCATTAATAAAGAATATGCAGAGTCAAAAGGAATCAAAGTATTTAATACTCCAAATGCATTTACAGAACCTGTGTCTGATACAGTTATTGGATTTATGTTATGTTTTGCAAGAAATATTATCAATAGTGATAAAATAATGAAACAAGGAAAATGGGAAAAGATAAAAGGCTTTACATTGCAGGAAAAAACTCTCGGGATAATTGGAGTTGGAAATATTGGAAGAAGAGTTGCAGAAAAGGCAAAAGTTTTTGGAATGAAAATCATTGGAAATGATATAAAAAAAATAGAAGATCCTCCATGCAAAATGGTTTCTTTAAATGAATTATTAGAACAGGCTGATTTTGTATCAATTAATTGTGATTTAAATGAAACTTCGTATCATTTAATAAATATAGAAAAGCTTAACCTTATGAAAAAAGATGCAATTATTATAAATACTGCAAGAGGACCAATTATAAAGGAAGAAGATTTAATCCTTGCATTAAAAAATAAAATAATAGCAGGAGCAGCTCTTGATGTTTTTGAGTATGAACCACTGCCAGAAGATTCTCCTTTAAGGAAAATGGATAATGTTATTCTATCACCGCATAATTCAAATTCAAGTAAATTATTTTGGGATAAAGTACATAGAAATTCTTTAAACATGCTTTATAAAGGACTTGGATTATGAAAACAGTTTTTATAACAGGAACTTCAAATGGTATTGGAAAAGAAATTGCAAAATTTTTTAAAAAGAAAAAATGGTATGTAATAGGACTTGATAAAGTAAAACATGCTGAATTTACAGATATTTTTATTCATTACGATCTTGCAAAGCCTATTAATAAAAACTTTATTTTAGGAAAATTATCAAATATAAATCAAATTAACCTATTAATAAACAATGCAGCCATTCAGATTGCAAAGCCTATTTTTGAATATAATCTTGAAGATTTGAACATTTCTTTTAAGGTTAATTGCATTGCAATTTTTGAACTTGTACAAATATTAAGGAAGAAATTAGATAGAGGTTCATCAATTATTAATATCTGTTCTGTTCATTCAATAGCAACTTCACCTAATTTATCAAGTTATGTGGCTTCAAAAGGTGCGGTTCTATCTTTGACAAGAGCTTTTGCTCTTGAACTTGCACCTTTAGGAATTAAAGTTAATTCAATATCTCCAGGTGCAGTTAATACAGATATGTTAAAAGAAGGGTTAAAAAGAGCTGGAAAAAAGTATGATATTACAAAAAAAATTCCATTACAAAAGATAATAGAACCTATTGAGATCGCAAAATTATGCTATTTTCTAACAAAAGAGGATATAACAGTTACTGGACAAAATTTTATAATTGACGGAGGAGTTACAGCACAGTTATCATCAGAAATTTTTGAGGTGTAAAATGAAAGCAAAAAATTGGATAATTACATTAATGGGTTACACAAATCCAGGGCATACAAACTGGTATCCCTGGAAAAAATTTTATGAAGTGTTTAATGAACTTGGATATGAAACAGAATGGGTTGAACTTGAAAATCTTGAAGTAAAAAAGGATAAAAGAAGGATATTTATCTGCTGGAATGAACCAACTTCTCTTGAATTAATTCATAGTGGTAAATATCAGGAACACGATATTTTACTTCAGAAATTAACATCTCTTGGAAAAGGATGTGATGATATAAATTGGGGAGATAATCCTTATGAATTTTTTAAAAACTGGCATTGGCCATTATACAGAATGTTTGAAAGAATTTATGATTCTGGGTATAACATTTTTGCTTTTGGGTGTAAAACAGATCCTGAGCCTTTTCCTGAAAAAAAGAGAATATGTGATAAGTTAAAAGATAGAATTTTCTGGATTCCTTGGGGTTCAAGTCTTTATTCTTGGGAAGAAATCCAAAGAGCAAAACCAATAATGGATAATTTTGAATTTGATATAGGCTTTGTAGGTTCTATTTGGGGAATTAAAGGAAGGGGAAATATTGATACAGTAGAAGATTTTTTACTACCAATAATAAAGAACAAAAAATGTGCTCTTGGAGGTCAGGGAACCCCATTGGGCCCAGTTGATGATAAAACTCATAAATATATTCTTAAAAAAAGTAAACTCTGTCCAATTATAAATGCACCAAGCTGGAGAATAGAAAAAGGAGTCCAGGATAGATTCTGGACAGTATTTACATCAGGAAGATTTGGAGTTGTAGATTCAGAAGGAATTTACTACTTTTTTAATGAAGATGAAGTTGTATGTGAGACACATCCCGAAGAATATATTGAAAAGTCAATATATTTTTTAAACAATGTTGAAAAACAAAAACCTTACATTGAAAAAGTGCTCAAAAGAATAAAAAAAGAGTACAATTACTACATTACATGGGAAAGAATTCTCGCAAAAATTATTCCTGAAAATAAATATTCTATAGATAATTTGCAAAAATTGGACAGAATTGAAACATTTCATATTAATACTATTCATGGCCATACTCTTTTACTGATAAATAAAAATAAAATAAAAAAAATTGCAAAGGAAGTTGAAACCCCAGTAATAGTTGAAATTGGTTCTCAGAGAGATGCAGGTTCAACTTTGGAACTTGCAAAAATGTGCAATGAATTTGGTATTAAATTTATTACTGTTGATCCTGACGAAAATGTGTATTTAAGTGCAAAGAAAATTATAAAAGAAATCAATCCTGAATTTGAAGCTGTATGTAAAGAAGGTGAATTATTTTTACAAGAGTGGAACAAAAAGAATATAATAGCTGTTTATCTTGATGCATTTGATATAGTAACATATTGGCCTCATAAAAATAAAACAATAGAATCTTATAGAAAAAGAAAAACAGAGCTAACAAATGAAAATGCCTATAAAATGCATCTTGAGGCTGCAAAAAATGTGTATGAAAAGATTGTGGATAATGGGTTTATATGTTTTGATGATACATGGCTTGATGAATACAACCAATGGGAAGGAAAAGGAAAAACCGCTGTCCCTTTTTTACTAAATAATGGATTTGTAATTAGTGATTATAAACCATGTGCTGTTTTAATGAAAAAAATAAAAAAGATAAAATATATGTTTGTCCCTTCAAATGACACTCATGTTAACTGGATGCTTCCTATTTATAATAAATTAGATTCTGCAATTTTCTTAGTTCATCCAATAGAAAAAGAAAATGCAAGATATTACCTTTATAAAAATCGTGTAAAATACTATACATTTAAACCAGGAATATTTAATGAAATTAGACCTGAAGTATTAATTTTTGGAAATGATTGGGGACCTCTTGAAAAACAAATTATTACTGAAGCTAAAAAATACAACATAAAAACAGTATGCATTCAGGAAGGACCATTATTTTTTGAAGAAATCTCTATGAATAGAATGAAAAACTGTGATTTTGCTCTTATACAGGGACCTATTATGAAAAAATATCTTAATAGGAATAATATTATTATAACAGGAAATCCAAAGTATGATTTTATAAAAGAAGAGCCTTTGCCAGATAAACCTGTAGTTATGATAAACTCAAATTTTACCTATGGCGTATATGAAGATGTTAGGGATAGCTGGGTAAATGATGCTGTTTTAGCATGTGTTGATTGCAAGATAGATTATTTTATTTCAAAACATCCGAGAGATAGAGGGAACTTTCCAGATTATAATGTGATAGATTCAGATGCATTTAAGATAAAAGATCAATTAAAAATGTGCTCTATTTTAATAACACGATTTTCAACTTTAATATATGAGGCTCTTTATATGGGGAGAGAAGTCATATACTACAATCCTCATGGAGAACCCTTTAAAATTTTTAATGAAGACGATTCTGGAGCAATTTTTAAAGCTAAAAATAGGAAAGAGCTTATTGAGGCAATCAATAATATTATTTCTGGGGAAAAGCCAAATAAAGAAATCATACTAAAATTTTTGAATAATCATTGTATAGGGATTGACAAAAAAAATACTGAAAGATGCATTAAAGCCTTAGAGGAAATATATAATGGATAATTTAGTTTCTGTTATTATCCCATCATTTAAAAGAACTGACACATTAAAAGAAGCAATATTAAGTGTATGTAATCAAACTTATAAAAATTTTGAGATAATTGTAGTTAATGATTGTGGTATTGATACAAAATTTATAGTTGATGAGATTAGAGAAAATTATAATGTGAATATAAAGTATATTCGTCATGAAAAAAATAGAGGACTTTCTGCTACCAGGAATACTGGGATAAAGAATGCAAAAGGGGATTATATAGCTTTTTTAGATGATGATGATATTTTCTATCAAGACCATTTAGAAACATTAATAAATGCTTTAAAAGAAAATACTCAATATAAAATTGCCTACACAGCAGCAAAAGTTTTTACTATAAGAAATAATAAAAAAATTGAAGAAGAATCATATAACTTCCGATTTTCAAAAGAACGTTTTTTTGTGGAGAATTATATTCCTGTAAATGCTTTTATGATAAAAAAGGAAATATTTTTAAAAGAAAATTTTTGGTTTGATGAAAATTTAAGAGTTCTTGAAGATTATGACTTATGGATAAGATTAAGTCAAAAATATGAGTTTTTATATATCCCAAAGTTTACATGCGAAGTAAGAAGAGTTGATAAATCTTTATCAAAAAATCATTTAAAAATGTATCAAACTAAATTATATCTTTATGAAAAATATCCATTAAATAAAAATAAGTATCCTGAACTCTATTCAACAAGAGAAAAGGTTAAAGATGAATTTCAAAATGCTATTTATTTAATTATGAAAAGAAAAGAAAATTTAGATAAAATTTCAATTATTGTCCCTTGCATAAATAATACAGAATATTTAAAAAAACTTTTTGATTTTATAAAAAAATTTAATCCTTATTTAAATAAAGAATTACTTATTGTAAATTCTAATACCAATACTTTATTTTGTAATGAAGTTAAAAATCTTTTATCTGAAGACTTTTTAAAAAATTGTGATTTTAACTATAAGTTTTTTAAAGAGAGATATAATCTTCCAAAATTGCTTAATCAAGGTGCATACATCTCAAATGGAAAATTTTTAATTTTTTTAATTAATGCTTTTCCTGGTCTTTACTCTTTTACATCAATGGTAAGATTTTATGAGTTGTTTGATAATTGTGGTATAATTGGTGGAAAAACCTTAACTAATCAAACTATTTCTTTGTCGCAAAATTTAAGATTATTAGTTAAAGTTTTTCACGAAAAAGAAAGATTTAAAATAGAGAATAATCAAATAGAAAGATTAGATATGATATATTCTCATATACTTTTTATTTCTAAAAAAGACTTTTATAAAATTGATGGATTTAACGAAAACTTAGATGACTTTTCTACTGTTTTGGACTTTACTTCAAAAATAAAAGAAATAGGAAAATTTGTTTATTATAATCCCTTTTCAGAATGTGTTATTTAATATATTACTAACTTAAAATTTTTAATTTTTATTTAAGCAGTGTTTTATGATTCTATACTAATTAATGTTATTTTGAAATATTTGTTAATATTCTTAATGCTTTCTCAGAGTTTTTATTTATTTTAATTTTAAAGAAATTAAATTATATCAAAAAATCAAAATTAAGAAATAAAATTAATCAAATTAAAACTTTGAAAGTCTTTTCCTATAATAATATTATCTCGTTGTAGAAGATCTGTATCCTTAATTGACAGGTAGCTATGAAGTAGAATCAATTTTTTTATGTTTAATGATTTTTTTAAATTTAAGATTTCATTAATATTTAACTTTCCAGAGTTTAAAAAACATATATCTGTATTTTTGAAAAAATTTAGATTATCTTTTTTAATATCAATATCACCAGTTATAGCAATATCTTTATCATTTAATTTAAATTTGATTGAGATATTTGATGAGTGATTGGAAAATAGAGTTTTAATTTTTAAATCTTTAATATAAAAGATACCATCAGATTTTATAATTTTAATTTTTACTATCTCATTAAAGTTATCTGGAGCAGGTAGTAATCTTCTTATCATATTAATAATTTCAAGAAATTCTTCGCCTGAATACAAATATAAAAGATTTTTCTTTTTATTTTTTGAATAAAAACAAGAATGTAAAAAAGGAATTAAATCGCAGAAATGATCAGGATGTGAATGGGAAATAATAATACGAGAGATATTTTCATTTGAAAATCCAAGTTTTATTAAATTAGAATACACCCTGTATCCAAAATCATAAATTATATTTTCATTATTATATTTTATTAATAATGAAGTATTTGCCTTATCAGGTTCAATATTGCAAGTTCCGGAACCTAAAATAATAATTTTAGCTTTTACATCTTTTAAGTTTTTCATGAAGGTTGTTTTCTATTATATAATTATAAACAGCTTTTGGAACAAGTTTTGACCAATCTTCGTTATTGATTATTCTTCTTCTTACTTCTGTGCCAGTAGTGAATCGTGTGCTCATATCTCTTTCCCATAATATTTTTATTTTGAATCCAATTTTTTTAAACATTTCTACTTTTTGTTTACCCCATTCATCGTAGATTGTTATAAATATAGTAGAATTAATTGGAATATAATATTTCAAAAATTCAATTTTATGTATGGGGAATGGAACTATATCAAATTCTTCAGGATTAACCCCTTCATCTATAAGAGCATCTTTTATCATTTTCATTCTATCATAAAAGGTAAATGGAAATACTGGATTATTTACACTTCTAAAAGGTTCTAAAAGATTATTTCTATCATAATCATGCATTGTTTTGTCATAATTAAAATAAGCTCTTTCAGGATCACAATCAGTAATTCCAATTATTAGATATTCACAATTCTTTTTTGCTTCTAAAAGATACTCCATATGTCCCCAATGAATAATATGAAATCTCCCTTGTGCTATCCCTGTTTTTATTTTTTTCATTTTAGATTAAACCTAATTTAGAATATAATAATTTGTCAATAATTTAATTTTAATAATTATGGCAAAACTTTTGCGATAGAATTTTTGATGGAAGTTTCTATCATAATACCTGTATATAACAAAGTTAAATTAACATTAAACTGTATAAGCTCTATTTTAAATTCAAAAAATTCTACTTCATTTGAAATAATAGTTTCTGATG
>JALVYZ010000275.1 GCA_027037705.1 bacterium
AGTGGCAGCGGCGCTCGCCAAGCCACAGTACCGCGGCGTAGAGCGGCTACGAGAACTAGGCCACGAGCCAATACGCATAGTAGACCTCTACGTAGAGAGACAGGGAGACAAGGCAGTGCTCCGCCTAGAGGGAAGAGGCAAGCTAGAGGGGAGAAGAGAGATAATAGAAACGAGGATACAAAATCCGAGGCAATGAGAAGCGGCGAAGAAGAGACAAGGAACCACTCCTCTCTTTACCCCTTGTCCCTGGGGTTCGTGGCGTGCAAGTCCTCCCCGGAGTCCACCTTGTTAGAGACGGGTTCGTGAACACAAGGGTAATGCTTCTTGGCAACCATTACGCTTCCGCAGAGAATAGCCGAGAAGGTACGCCAAGAAGCCGAGAAACAAGGACTAAGCATCGAGGAATACGTCATCGAGATTCTCAGCCAGGGCCTTGACCCGAGCAGCAGGGCCGCCAGCTACATTGAGGCAGCCGAAACCCTACTAGAACAGGCCCGCGAGGAGCTAAGGAGGGGTGATGTTCGACAAGCTGCTGAGAAGCTATAGGGCGCGGCAGCACTAGCAATCAAGGCCTATGCTTCTTGGAAGGAGGGGAGGAGACTAGCAAGCCACCGAGAACTATGGGAGTACAGCAGGAAGGTTGCAAGAGAGCTAGGCGACTGGGTCTACAAGGACTGCTGCACCAAGGAGCATGTAGAGGCGGCACTACGCGTTATACAGAGGCTTATCCAAGAGACAAAGGCTAAAATATGGACAGGCTTATCTTAGTCGAAGAGTTATCCTGACCGGGTTCTGGATCCCTGGTATCTGATGGGTAATTATTGCTATTATGCCTGTGCTCCTCGGCTTATACGCTATCGTCATTGCGCCGTAGGCCTTGTTATAGATAAATGATGTGCTGTCCTCGGTGAGTACGATTAGGGGGTTTCCTAGCGCATAGTTTATCGTTGATAGGAAGGGCTCCCAGTCATCTATCCAGTTGATGTGCGGCTGTAGTACTCTATCAGCGGTGGAGAGGCTTCTTGTGGGCGGGAAGCTATATGGTTCGAACAATGAGTGGTTTGGGTCTATTTGTGCTCCTTTGAGGGTTATTGTGAAAGTTCCTACTGTTTCGCCCTCTACGTGTACCTTGTTTCTCCCGGCCTTTGTATCAACTATGATTATCCCCATGGGGGCTAGTGTCTGGGGGTCAACGGGCTCTATGAGCAAATATCTACCGGGGCTTACTTTCTCCGAGGAGCCACATACCCATCTTCCGTAGACGAGTTTTAGCGACGTTAGCGTTGCTGACTCGTTGGCTAGAATAGCTACCTCCAGTGGCTCACCAGAGATAACTGTCTCCAGCATCAAGGGGTAGATCCAGGGATACCTTATTGTAGCGTTGCAGCCTCCCAGCCCCCTGCATATGGGCAGGCCGTCTATGAGGACCTCTATGGGAGTCTTTGGGGAGACTCCAGCCTCTATCCAGAGAGCGCTATCTGTGCCTATACCCATTAGTCTCCAGGCGGATATGTAGACCGGGATCACTATACCGGGGCTCCTTATAGGCACAGTGTTTGCTAATACCAGTGCCTCGTAGCCAGCCAGGCCACCACTACATTGACGCGGGGGCTTGTCAGCCAGTATTGAGGTAATGGGTACTGTGCTCGAGTATATCACTACCGGGGAGACGTTTGCCTCAACGAATAGCAGCGCGTATGGTAGGTAATGGAGCAGCGATGCAGAGACGACAATGTCTAGGTGCCCCTTTGAGCTAAAGCGTATCGGGGCTATCCCGGGAGGAGGAGTAGGGCTATCGCTGCCTAGTACTATTACCGCATTAATGCTGTTCGATGCTACATAGAAGCTTGTGACCGGGGCAGCGCCGCCATAGAGCCCTGCTCCTACCTCCCGCCTAAATGGCTCGAAGTGTATACCCAATAGATTGGTGTCAAGCCTCGCTACTGAGACGCCGAGGGGCAAGCCGTTGCCGCGACTCACCCTGTTTAGCTTCACTACTCCCGCTATGTCGCACTGTAGGCTCTCTAGGAGACTATCAGTTACGGGAAGCTCGATTACTCCGATAAGCTTCTGAACGGATACGGGGCCCTTGGCGCGCTGAATGAGGTTTGAGTATCCATAGACGAGTACATGTGTCCACCCAGTGCTTAGCGGTAATGGAATTAGGTTTATCGGTTTCCTAGCATTTTTCCGTATAATTGCGAGAAATGCTAGGTCTCCTTTGGTGGGCTCTGAGCGCGCTAGTATGGTGAAGTTGCCTAGTTCTTCCCTCGTGTATCCCCTGTGCTTGCAGGGTAGTATGGCGAGCCAGGTACGGGTCCTCCTCCACGTGTAGACTGTCTTCTTTATTGGTGCTGGGTGCTTCGCTGCTGCGTAGAGCTTGGGCCTGAGGAGGGCGAGCTTGTAGGTTTCCCAGCTGCTTGGCTGGCTACTCCATAGTCTTAGCCTGTGGAGCGGCCATGGGAGCAGGGCGACCGGGTAGTATACGTGGGTACTAGTGTTCTCTGCTACTAGGACGGTGTTCCAGGGCCCTAGGCCCTCGGGGTACTCGATGACATAGGCTCTCCATATACAGGTCGGGGCCGTGGAGACGGAGGGCCCCGGGCTAATCCCTATGTGGCGGAGATATAGTGCCGCGACCGAGGCGGCGTCGATGAATAAGAGGAGTATTAGCAGGTATGCCTGGGCCCGGTTCATTACCTAGGCACTCCCCTACCTAGACGAGGACTATGACCCGGTAAATAAATATAGATTGGGCAAAGAAGTACTTATTGCTGGAGCAGCCGGGGAGAACAATAGTGTCTCTTCGCCGCAGCCTCCTATTAGCGCTGGTAGCTGCCCCGCTCCCCCTCGTAGGCGACCTAGCCATGGAGCTGGCTATGAAGAAGTGGCTCTCCTCCTACCCCTCGCCCGGCTCGTGGCTCGCCTTGTTCCTAGCCGCGGGGCTCTACTATTACCTCGTCTCACCGCTCTCGGCAGCGATAGCTGCTGCTCATACAAGGGATGTGTTCCGCATAGTCTTCTCAACTGCTACCTACGTGTACCTAGTATTGTTCATGCCGGGGTTCGCTGTCTACGCCCTCATCCTGGCATTCAACTTAGCCGGGATCCTCCCGTACCTACTCGTCCTCCTAGGCTCTATTCTCTCCGCGTGGATTGGGCTAGGGAGACTGTACCGGGAGAGAATGATAGAGGAGGGAGGCGATGATTCGCGGCTACGCGGCCTAGGCCCAGCATTCCTCGCTCTCTTCTTGGCCTGGATAGCGTGGGGCATAGCCCTCGTAGCCCTCTACACAGCCGGACTCAACTCCACCATATATGATGCCGGGCTGCGCATCTACTACGAGTTCTCCTCGCCGCGCCTCATAGTGGTGACTGGCATCTACCCATTAGCGAGGATAACCATTGCATCGCTTGGTGCCAGGTTTGTCGCAGTATTTGTCCTTGCACACCTCTTGGAACCTAGTAGGAAGCTACCAGGCATAGGTAAGGAGCCAGTTTACAGCACGTATTATCCATGGATGAGGCCAGGGATATAGAGCCCCGGTCACTTGTTTTTCTCCGCTACCAGATTAGTCATAATTACTGATTTCTCCACGCCGAGGGCGCTGTACGTTAGGAGAAGCACTGGGTTTTTCTCGGGCACGTAGCTTATTTCCAAGAGGAGCTTCATGCCATGACCATTAATTACTAGCTCGCCGCTCCTTAAGGCCACGAATGGGCTCCTGATCGCGTAGTCCAGGGTGGCGAGGAATGGTTCCCAGCGGTCTATCCGGTTGATGTGTGGTTGTAGTAGCTTATCGGGGAGGCTCATAGCGCTCCTCGGGGGAACTATATAGAAATGTCTCATCCTTGTCGTGTTTATCCTTGCTCCCCTGAGGTCTAGGGCTAGGTTGCCCGGTGCCTCGTCAAGCACGTCTATCTTGTTCTGTACCCATTTCACCACAAATACGAGCCCGGTGGGCGACAGGGTAGAGGGATTAATGGGCTCGAGGGCGAGAACCTCCCTGGGCTCGCGGCTATTTAGGTATGTAGCACACTCTCTGTACAATATGTCTAGCTTTGTAAGCGTCGTCGAGCTGTTAGTTAGTATGGTTACTTGTAGGGGCTCAGCAGAGAGTATTGATTCAAGCATAACTACGTAGAGCCAGGGATAGGCCAGGGAGGCGCTGCATCCCCCTATACCGCTGCAGACAGGGAGCCCGTTAACAAGTACCTCTATCTCGGCGTTATTGCTCGCCTCCACTCTTATTACGAGGGTGTTGTTCGGCCTTAGTGAGGCGAAGCGATACGACATGAGGTAGACTGGTATCGTTATCCCAGGCCTCTTCACAGGAACCTTGTTGGGCACAACTGCCTCTAGGGTGGTTACATTCCTGCAACTCGTCTTCGCGTTGCTAGGAAGTATTGCGCCTGCATTCGGTGGCCACGCTAGTATGTCTCCCCTCGACACATTGGTTCTGAGATCCATTCCTATATCGGCGATGAGGCCTGGAGCGATGCCCAGGATATCTAAGTGCCCATAGATACCGTCTAGCCGCGAGCTAAGGTATCTCTTATCTCCGGTCATTGAGTAGATGCCATAACTAGCTTTATCGCGTGGAAGCTTGTAGAGGTAGAAGCCGCCAACGGAGTTAATAAGGCCGCCAAGGCTTGCTTGGCAGGGAGTGAATAGACACTCTATCGTTACTTTTCCTTGGAGAACGAGGGGGATTCCCTCTCTGTTCATATATGCCTCGAAGGGGCTCGGGGTTAGCCGTGTTGCTCTCTTTAGGGCTACTTCTCCCCTGACTAGCTCTCTTAGCTTCTCTATCGATGAACTATCCCCGGGTAGTTGTACTAGGCCTGCTAGTTGTCTTGGCGATGCTAGTAGTACTATGTGG
This sequence comes from bacterium, assembly GCA_027037705.1. Taxonomy (GTDB): domain Bacteria; phylum DYJV01; class DYJV01; order DYJV01; family JALVYZ01; genus JALVYZ01. Next base: position 4,884 of record JALVYZ010000275.1, read on the forward strand.
GTCCAGTTGCTACCAAGTGGTAGGGGGATTGCGTTTGCCGCGTACATCTTGCTGGGCTGTACCGCCTCGAACACGGTATCGTCTACAGGCTCTGAGCGCGCGATTACCGCCGCCCTGCCTAGCTCCGTGGAGTTGAAGCCCCTTGCTCTGCAAGGCAGTATTGCTAGCCATGTGTCGCCAGGGCTCCACTTATAGATCGTTGTCTTGACGGGGCCTGGCACGTGTGCTCCGTAGAGCAGGGGTCTCGCAGCCCCACTGCCTATTGTTGCCCAGCCAGTAGCGGAGCTACCCCATACCCTTGCCTCGTGAAGCGGCCACGGGACTAGGACGGGTAGCTGGTACTCATCGGCGCTGAGGTTGTGGGCTATGAGGACTGTGTTCCATGGACCGAGGCCCCCCGGGAACTTTACCACGTAGGCGGCGCTCGCGCATAGCCCTAAGGCCTTGGGGGTTCCTGGCTCTGTGCGCGGTATGGCCTCGTAGGCCAGTATCGCTGCCACAATGTCTAGGGCGAGGAGGACTAGGAGTAGGATAATCTTGGCCCGTGTACTCATGGCTCTCTGGCTCACTGTCCCCTGCTCGATTGATATACAGTGTTTATCGGGCTACTTAGCCCTATTCCCTATTCGCCTCTCCTCTCCCAGAGCTTCATGACCTCGTCCTCTACATAGGGCTCCTCCAGGGTCTCAACTACGCCGTTGACACGGTGCAGCTCTACTAGGTGCCCTTTGTACTCTATCATCTCGCCTATGACTGTGGCTTTTACCCCGATACTCTCTAGTTTGCTAATGGCTTCTCCTAGCTTTGCCCGCGGTATTGTTGCTAGGAGTGCCCCGGAGCTAAGGGAGCGCAGCGGGTCCAGGTTCATCGCTTCGAGGACTTCCTTGGCGGCTGGGTGCAGGGGTATCTTTTCCTCGTAGAGCCTTATCGTGGTCCCCGAGGCATAGGCTATCTCGGCTGCGCCCCCGAGTACTCCTCCCTCGGTCGGGTCATGCATGGAGCTTGCTAGCTTGTTCTCAGCGAGTAGTAGTGCCTCTGGCACGACGCTCACCATTTCCTGTAGCCTAGCCGCTTCTCGCAGCGCCTCCTCGCTGACTCCTCTTCTCCGGAGCTCCTCTGCGTAGTCGGTCGCGAGCACCGCTGCTGCCTCCATCGCGGCGTACTTGGTCAGTACTAAGGCGTCGCCGGGCCTCGCGCCACGCGTTGCTACAAAGGAGTCCCTCCCCGCTACACCGATGGCTGTCACAGCTATCACTGGCTTCTCCACCCCGGGAGCATGCTCCGTGTGGCCACCAACAATGCTTGCCCCGAGCTCCTCGGCTGCACGGGCCGCGTCACGCATAACAGCCTCTATTGCCTCGGGGCCCGAGCCACTGGGTACTAGTAGGGCTACGAGGAGCCAGCGGGGACGAGCACCAGTAGCAGCGACATCGTTAGCGGCTACATGGACTCCTAGCCAGCCGAGAAGCCTAGAAGCACCAGTAACAGGGTCAACGTGGACGACGAGGACACGGGTCTCGTCAAGCTCTATGACCGCGGCATCCTCCCCGATACCCGGGCCAACAACCACGCTCAGGTCACGCGAGCCAAGCAGCGAGAACAAGGACTCGAGCACACCGGGCCTAGGCTTAGTCAAGGAGAACCCAGCACCTCCCAGAGCCCTATACAGGCACGAGGCACCGATAATTACCTAGGCCTCTTCCGCGACCGAGCCATATTAGCTGATATTTCTCCCTTAGTTATGTCCTAGTTTTAATCTAATTGCTTTCACTTATACCAGTAAAGGCTCTCCATGAACTAGTCTCTGGCTAGTACGCGATTAGGTACATTTATTGTTTCTTCTTGTCCTCTCTACGAGCTACCAGGGGGCGGCCTAGTTGCGCTCCTTCATCTCTCGCTCTTCTTCGCGACTATTCCGGGAGAGGGGCTACTGGGCCGAGACAACTGTGGAGGAGTTTGAGAAGGAGAGCGAGGAGCTTACTAGGATAAGCGAGGAGGACCAGTAACCCCGTCAAGGAGAGTGTGTCCACGGTGTTCCTCGCCCTTAAGCGTCTCCAGCTCTTTTCGGGCCAACGAACACGTCCATGGAGAGTTTTCGCCCATGAGGCGGCGCCTCGGAGACGCTGAGACATCTACGGCTCTGTGCATGGAGTAAATACGTGATTAGGAAGTATCCCTGCATGGCGTAAACCCGGGCATAGTGCCTGGATTCGGGTGGATGAGTGCTTCTGGGTGATGTCCTTGGTAGGGGCGTGGCAAATAATAAAGTAGAGTAGTGTGTAGGGAAGCGAACCAGAAACCGTATCACATAGCACTACGAGAAGTATTACCTGGGGAAGCGGCTACTCCAGAGGGTGCAACGGGTATGGTGGAGCCACTGGGTAGGTACTCGCCGAGGCTAGTAGCGAGCCTAGTATGCAGGGAGGCCGGGGACCTCTGCATCGAGGAAGACGAGCTAGGAGAGGAGGAGCTCCTAGCCCTCGTGGGCATGGAGCTAGCGGTGATGGAGACCTATAGCTTCGTTGCCTCCGAGCTAGGCCTGGAAGCTATAAAGGAGTGCCTAGAGAGCGACGAGTGCCTAGACCAACTAGTAGACACTACTCGTGAGGCCGCCATGCTCTACGTCGAGAACAAGTACTTCTTCACCGTGAGCCTAGACGAGGTAAAAGAGGTAGCGGATTATTTACGCAGACACCTAGACGGCCACGACGGAGCACCCCCGCACAAGAGACAAGAGATAGGAAAAGCCCTCACCTAGCCCCGCGGAGAGCCAAGACAAGGAAACAAGGCTCCCCTCGAACCAGGCAACAACGCCGCGCCCCGAAGCCCCTCCGCACATAGCACTCCTTCTCCCACACCACCCCTACACAACTAGGACGCGTCACGTAGCAAGAAACCACGAGAGAATCCAGCACTCCTCATACCCCCTAACTCTTAAAGCACTATCAAAACAGTAGAAAGGAGGCCTAAAGGGGGAGCCCACCCCTAGCCACACAGCCCCTCTCCCAGGAGGAGCCACCCTGCCTCCTGGGAGCAGGGAGCCCTGGACCCCGCCCCGGGGACCCCCTCTCGGGGAAGGAAGAGTCCCCGCGGGGAGGGGTGGGCCCTGAGGATCCTCAAAGAGAGCCACGCACGGGGGTGATGCACCCAGAGAGACACGGCTCCGAGGAAACCGGGTTGGTCACAGGCCCTCGCTAGCCAGGAAGCACTAACCAGCGCCGAGAGCACCAGGAGAGCCCCGAGCCCAGGAGCCAAGAGAGGGCTCCACGGGGAGGGCAACAGGACCCGCCGCGGCAAGGAGGCCGAGCCGAGCCCAAGCCCACCAATCAACACCCACGATGCGCAGAGGCGGGGCCCAGCGAGCCCAGGGATTCCCCCGAGGACTCCGGGAAAGCACCCCCAGGGACCAGGGGCTACGGTGGGCTGGCCAGGCCCTCCATGCCTCCCTGCGGCTAGGTGCTCCAGGGCGTCCCAAGGAGGCACCCGGGGACCCATCCCTGGCAGCCTCAGGGGACCGTGCTGGCCTACCCTCGAAGCCCAGGGACCATGCTGGCTGGCACAGCCCTGGCTCCAGGGGAGGAGCAACCCTTCGCCGGGGGGATAAGCGCCCTCGTGGCCCCGGTCAAGGGTCCCTGCCCCGAGGCGATTAAGGGCCCGGGCAGCCTCCGCTGCCTTAGAGGCCTAGGCATGGGCTCCGTGAAGCCTCTCGGTGCCGCCAGGAACCCCAGCAATAATACGATAACAATGTGCCACGGCTCCGTTGAGGAGAACCCTCCCGCGCTAGGCCCCGAAGCCAATTCCACCAGCACGCGGTTGCCGAAAGCCCCTGGCCCAAGGCGCCCCAGGGACCAAGCCCTCTAGGGACCCCGGGGCCTCCGCCGAGGCCGCATGAGCCTCGGTGTATAGGAGAGCCCCCTTGGATCCCTAGAGGGTGCCCCGGGAGGATTTGCCTCCCGGGGCCGGGTCCCTGGGAGCGTCGCTTCGGGCCGGGGGCCTTTTCGGCAACCGCATGAGGGGCTTGCGACACTTGTTCGCCTCTTGGCAGCAGTGCTTGGGAGGGGTTCTCCTCGACGGAGTAAGGTCTCCAGGGCCGCTAGGTCTCGGCCCAAGGGGTCTCTGGCGGCACCGAGAGGCTCTCCGGAGCTCTGCCCAGGCCGTATCGCGGAGGCTGTCGGGGCTCCGCGAAAGCCTTGGTGCATGGATCCTTGACCGGGGCCACGGGGGCGCGCGTCTTCGACGAGGGGTTGCTCCGCTACCACCCCGTGGGCTGGGGCTGTGCCAGCTGGCTTAGGTGTCCCGGGGGCCTGAGAGGGTGCTGGCGCGCGTCCCTCTTGAGGCTGCTGGGGATGGTCATTGCTTCCCTGGGTGCCTCCTGGGGTGCCTTGGGGCTCTGGCCGCGGAGAGGCATAGGGGCCGCTGGCCCGCCGTAGCCTCTTGGCTCCCGGGGGTGTCTCTGGGGACTCGGGGGTTCCTAGGGCTTGCTGGGCCCTGCCCCTCTGCGCATCGTGGGAGGGGTGGGCTCCTAGGGCTGGCTTGGCCTCCTTGATGCGGCGGGCTCCTGCTCTAGGGGGCTCTCCCCGCGGGGCCCGGGGCTGTGTCCCTGGGCTCGGGGCTCTCCTGGTGTCTTCTTCGGCGCTGGGAACTGGGCTCCCTGGCCTAGTGGGGGCTCTGTGGCCGCCTGGTGTCTCCTCGGAGTGCGTGTCTCTCTGGGTGCCTGGGGGAGAACAAGGGTTCCCCGGGTGCGTGGCTCTCTTTCCGGGCCCGGGGAA
>JALVYZ010000276.1 GCA_027037705.1 bacterium
TCAAGAGCTTTTAAAATAGCTTCATATTTATGAATAATTTCTTTCATAAAAAAAATATTTTTTTTTAGTTCAAAATCATCACTAAGATTTGAATAAATTACACCTGAATTTCCTTTTAATGTATGGACATCTCTGTGGATTTCAGGAAGAAGAGATTCATGATATGATAAGAAAAAATTCTCCAATTTTTTTAAAATTTCACGAGATTCAAAAAGAAATTGCTCTATTAAATCTTTATAAAAATCATCCATTAAATATTATCATAAATTATTTTAAATATTTTTTCAATCTATATTAAGTTTTCCTTCAAATCCAAATAAGCTTTTAACATTTTCAATTATTTTTTTGCAAACTTCTATTTCATCTAACTTCTTGATTTCAGCTATTTTTTTAGCAACATATTTTACATGCATTGGTTCATTTTGTTTTCCCCTGAAAGGTTCAGGAGTTAGAAAAGGAGCATCAGTTTCAGTTAAGATCTTATCAAGAGGAATTTTCTTTATCAAAGATTCTGCTTTCTCTTTATTCTTTTTAAAAGTAATAGTACCTGGAAATGATACTAAAAAATTTAGATCAAATATCTTCTTTGCAAAATCATAATCACCTGAATAACAATGAAAAACACCACCTACCTCATAAGCTTTTTCTTCTTTTAAAATTTTGTACACCTCATCATGTGCCTCTCTATCATGAATAATAATTGGCAGATTTAATTCTCTTGCAGCATTTATTTGCATTCTAAAATATCTTTCTTGCACATCTTGAGGAGAATAATTTTTGAAAAAATCAAGTCCAATTTCACCAATGGCAACAACTTTTTTATTATCTTTAGCAAGCTTCATTAATTTTAATATATCATCGAAACCATTTATATTTTTTGTATCATGTGGATGTATTCCTATTGCTGCATAAACATAATTTAACTTTTTTGAAATTTCTATACATTCAACGCTATCTATTAAATTTGTTCCAATAGTTATAATTAATTTAACATTTTCATCATAAGCTCTTTTTGCAACTTCAAATACCTTATCTTTATAAAATGAGGGAGTTAAATGACAATGCGTATCAACATACATTTTATATACCTCTCTAAATTTTATAAAATTAAATATCATCTTTTTTTATTACCTACAAGAAGAATAAATAATACAAAAAATTATTTTTATTTTAACATAAACTCTTAAAAATATGTTTTATTTTTAGAACCAGCAATAAAATTATATTTTTTTAAATTTATTGCTTGACAAAAAATATTGATTACTATTATGGGATAAATATGAAATTTGAAAAATTATATTTTAAAAATTCTTTACTAAAACTCTATTTAATTGATTTAATTTTAACAAAAAAAATCAATAAAAAAATCATCCCAGATATCATTGCTGATGATTATGGAATAAATTTAAATACTGTAAAAAAAGTAATCAAAGAATTAACAAATGAAGGATATTTTGAGACAAGAAAGAAATCTGGGACAAAATTAAAATATGAAGTTAGTGAAGAAAAGTCTAAAAATTATTTCAATATTAGAAATAAATTTGTTAATTTAATCCAATCAGCAAAAAATTTTGGCTTTTCTGATGTTGAAATTTTATCAGCTTTCACATCTGCTTTGAAAGAAAGTATCTCTTCAACTGATGAGAAAAAAATTATTTTTGTTGAAAAAGATTTTAGCAATTTATGGATCGGGAAAACAGAGTTAGAAGAAATTTTAGGAGTTGATATTATTCCAATGTTACTTGAAGATGCTATCAAATTTATTAAAACTTTTTATAATGATGAATTAATAATTACAACATATTATTGCCAGCCTTTACTTGATTTAAAAGATATAAAAGTTTTCCCTTTAAAAATAACACCACCAATAGAACAGTTAATAAATATAAACACTATTCCTGAAGATACTAAAATTATTTTATTAACAATTTCTGAAGAATTAAAAAATAGAATGGTCAAAACTTATAACTTTTTACAGAAAAAATTTAAAAATTTGCAATTTTTAACTATTAGGGATGTTTTAGAAAATCCTTCAATATTGGAAAACACAGACATCCTCTTAACCTTAAAATATATTTATAATGAACACAAAAATTTATTTAAAGATATTAAAAAAGTTGTTGTTTACTCAAGATTTCATGATGAAGAAGGGATTCAGTTGTTAAAGAAAACTTTAAATAAGGAGAAAAAATAAATGATTATTGTTGGTGTTGATACAGGTGGAACTTTTACAGATTTTATATACAAAGATGAAAAAGGATGGAATGTATATAAATTACTATCTACACCTCATAATCCAGCTGAAGCAGTATTAAAAGGTCTTGAAATTATAACAAAAGGGGAAACTGCAAACATTACTCATGGGTCAACAGTTGCAACTAATGCAATTTTAGAAAAAAAAGGGGCTAATACTGCTTTAATTACAAATAAAGGTTTTGAAGATATAATTGAGATTGGTAGGCAAAATAGGAAAGAATTATACAATTTAAAATATCGTAAAACATCTCCTCTTGTCCATAAAGATTCAAGATATGGAGTAAAAGGTAGAGTAAATTATTTAGGTGAGATTTTAGAAGATATAGATTTAGATGAAATTGATAATGTAATTAAAAAAATTGAAATATCAGATATTGAATCAGTTGCAGTATGTTTGCTTTTTTCATTTAAAAATAATGAACATGAGAAAATAATAGGAGAAAAATTAAAAAAATCAGGATTTTTCTACTCTCTTTCACATGAAGTTTTATCTGAATTTAGAGAATATGAAAGACTATCCACAACTGTAATAAATGCCTATGTTTCTCCTAAAATGGCAAGATATATTTCTTTTTTAATAGAAAATATAGGAAATAGCAAACTTAGAATTATGCAATCAAATGGAGGAAGTATTTCAGCTGAAACTGCAATGAAAGAATCTGTTAGAACAATTTTATCTGGTCCTGCTGGTGGAGCTGTTGGAGCTTACGAACTTGGCAAAATTTCAGGATTTAATAAACTGATAACATTTGATATGGGTGGAACTTCTACAGATGTTGCATTAATAGATGATAAACTTCCATTAACAATGGAATCAGAAATTTCAGATTTTCCCATTAAAACTCCAATGATTGACATACATACAGTTGGAGCAGGAGGTGGCTCTATTGCATATTTTGATGTTGGCGGTTCATTAAGAGTTGGGCCTGAAAGTGCTGGAGCTGATCCTGGGCCAATTTGTTATGGAAAAGGAGAAAAAATAACTGTTACAGATGCAAATTTATTCCTTGGAAGATTAATTCCTGAAAAATTTCTTGGCGGAAATATGAAACTTCATTACGAAAAATTAAATAAATATTTTAAAGAAATGGCTAAAGTTGGAGGACTTACAGAAGTTGAACTTGCAGAAGGGATTTTAAGTGTTGCAAATACAAATATGGAAAGAGCAATTAGAGTTATTTCAGTGGAAAGAGGTTATAATCCTTCAGAATTTACATTATTTTCTTTTGGTGGTGCAGGTGGTATGCATGCAGCATTTTTAGCAAAACTTTTAAATATACCAAATGTACTTATACCAAAGCATCCTGGAATACTATCTGCAATTGGGATGTTACTTGCTGATGTAATAAAAGATTATTCACAAACTGTTATGATCCAACAAAAAGATTTTAAAAAATCAAAATTTGAAAATCTATTTAAAAATGTTGAAAAAAGAGCCATTCAAGATCTCATTAATGAAGGAATTGAAAAAGAAAATATTATTTTAGAAAGATATCTTGATATGAGATATAAAGGCCAATCTTATGAAATTATGGTTCCATTTAAAGATAACTTCATAGAATTATTTCATCAATATCATGAAAAACTATATGGATATGCAAATAGAGATAAAGCTGTTGAAGCTGTAAATATAAGAATAAGAGCAAGAGGAATTTTACCAAAACCTGAATTTAAAAAGGCTGAAAATTTAACAGATAAAATTGATAATAAGGCAATATATGGTGAGAAAAAGGTTATCTTTAATGAAAAAGAGTATAATACAAAAATTTATGAAAGGGATTATTTAAAACCTGGAAATAAATTTGATGGACCAGCTATTATTGTTGAGTATTCTTCAACTATAGTTGTTCCTCCTGAGTCCTATGTTAAAATTGATGCTTTTGAAAATATTTTAATTGAGGTGTAAAAATGAAGTTGAATCCTATCCTGCTTGAAGTTTTTAAAAATAGATTTTCTTCTATTTCTGAAGAAATGGGAGTTACATTAAATAGAACTGCATTTAGTCCAAATATAAAGGAGAGGAGAGACTTTTCCTGTGCTATTTTTAATGAAAATGGGGATATGATTGCTCAAGCTGCACATATTCCTGTTCATCTCGGTTCTATGCCTCTGAGTGTTAAAAGTGCTATTGAAAATTGTGATTTAAAAGATGGAGATATGGTGATTTTAAATGATCCTTTTAAAGGAGGAACTCATTTACCTGATATTACCATTGTCGCTCCTGTATTTATTAGTAACAAAGAAAAACCTGATTTTTTTGTTGCAAATAGAGCACATCATGCAGATGTTGGTGGTGTATCATCAGGTTCAATGCCATTGTCAACTTCTCTTTATCAGGAAGGTATTATTATTCCTCCAATTAAAATAGTTGAAAATGGTGAAATAGATGGGAAATTATTAAAATTTTTCTTAAATAATGTTAGGACTCCAATAGAAAGAGAAGGAGATTTTTCTGCACAAATTATGGCTAATATAACTGGAATTAAAAGAATAAAAGAATTAGTAGAAAAATATGGAATTGATACAGTAAAATTATATTGTAATGGAATGATGGATTATTCAGAAAAAATTTTAAAAAATCTATTAAAAAATATAAAAGATGGTGAATATGAATTTGAAGATTACTTGGATGATGACGGAATCTCAACTAAAAACATTAAAATTCATGTGAAGTTAAAGATAGAAAATGATAATGCTATTCTTGATTTTACAAAAAGTGATCCTCAGGTAATGGGAAGTGTTAATGCAGTTTATTCTATAACACTTTCTGCTGTTTTATATGTTTTTCGTTCTTTAATTGAAGATGATATCCCAACTAACGCTGGATTATTAAGACCGCTTAAAGTAATTACAAAAAAAGGTACAATTGTAGATGCAGAATTTCCAGCAGCAGTTGCTGCAGGAAATGTTGAGACCTCTCAAAGAATTGTTGATGTAATTTTAGGAGCTCTATCAAAAGCTATTCCAGAAAAAATTCCAGCAGCAAGTCAAGGGACAATGAACAATATTTCAATTGGTGGAATAGATGAGAGGACAGGATTACCATTTGCATATTATGAAACAATAGGCGGTGGAATGGGTGCAAGCTGTGAAAATCATGGAGAGAGTGCAGTTCACTCTCATATGACAAACACTTTAAACACACCTGTTGAAGCTCTTGAGTTTAGTTATCCATTCATGGTAACAGAATATTCAATAAGAAAGAATTCTGGAGGAAAAGGTAAATTTAGCGGTGGTGACGGTATTGTAAGAGAAATTAAATTAATTTCAGATGCTGAAGTTACAGTTCTTTCTGAAAGAAGAAAACTTGCACCTTACGGGTTAAATGGTGGTTCTCCAGGCAAACCTGGGAAAAATATTATTTATGAAAATGAAAAAAAAGAAATAATGCCAGGAAAATTTAATATATTTCTAAAAAAAGGTTCAATTGTAAGAATTGAAACTCCAGGTGGTGGGGGATATGGAAAGGTTAATTAAATAGTTTAAGTAAAATGAGTGAAAAATTAAATTTTTCATTTTCACTTTTAATTATTCATCAAAAAAGGAGGTAAGTTATGAAAGTTAAAGCATTATTTTTAGCAGTAGTTATGTTTTTTGCAATGGGAATTTTAGCTCATGCAGAAAAAGTTGTAAAACTTGATTGTAATGCCATTTATGGGCCAACAAGCTTCCATACGCAAGGCGCTATGAAGTTTGCAGAACTTGTAAAAAAATATTCTAACGGAAGTGTAATTATCACTGTACATCCTGGTGGTTCACTTGGATTTAAAGGTCCTGAATTATTAAAAGCTGTAAAAGACGCACAAGTTCCATTAAGTGATATTTTAATGGGTGTTGTAGCTGGAAGTGAAAGAATTTTTGGTGTAAGTTCATTGCCAAGATTAGTTAAAGATTTTAAAGAGGCAAGAGAACTTTATGAAAAATTAAAACCTTATTACAAAAAAGCTGCATTAAAATGGAATCAGGTATTTTTATATGCAGCACCATGGCCACCAAGTGGATTAGTAACTAAAAAACCTATTAGAAAAGTTGCAGATTTAAAAGGATTAAAAACAAGAACTTATGATAAAAACGGAGCAAGATTCTTAAAAGAACTTGGAGCAAGCCCTGTTCCAATGCCATGGGGAGAAGTTTATTCTTCTTTAAGAACAGGAGTTATAGACTCTGTTTTAACAAGTGCAGAATCAACTAAAAATGGTAAATTCTGGGAAGTATTAAAATATTTTACTCCAATAAATTATGCTTTTCCTTTAAACATGATGACAATGAATCTTGATTACTGGAAGTCTTTATCTAAAAAACAGCAACAAGCTATTTTAAAAGCGGCAAAAGAAACTGAAGAATTACAATGGCAAAATTCTAAAAATAGACATTTTACTGCTTTAAAAATTATACAAGAACATGGGATGAAAGTGCTTGATGTTACTCCAGAACTTGATAAAGCAATGAACAAAGCAGCTAAAAAAATAATTGATGATTTTCTAAAACAGTTGAGAAATAAAAAAGTTAAAAAAATAATTGAAGAATATGCAAAATAACTGTTTAAACTAAACAAGGCATAGGGCATAAAAATTTATGCTCTATGCCTTATACCTGAAATGAATATAAAATGGAAAAAATAATTAATTTAATAGAAAAAATTTCTAAAATTGGAGCATATATATCTGCTACTTTTATGTTATTAATTGTTGCCATAATTTCAACAGAAATTTTTTTAAGAAGTATTTTTAATAAATCTCTTTTAATATCAGACGAATACAGCGCTTATTTTATGGTTGCTTCAATATTTTTTGGACTTGCTTATACATTGAGAGAAGGAAAACATATAAAAATAACAATTATTACTTCAAGAATAAAAAATAAGACAGTATCATTAATTTTAGATATTGTTGTTTATTTAATTGCATTTGGAATTTCAACTTTTGCATGTTATTTTGCATTTTTAATGGTTAATGAAACAAGAACTCTTGATATGAGAGCTGATTCTATTGCAGAAACTCCTTTATGGATACCTGAAATTTCAGTATTTTTAGGTTTTTTATTACTATCCTTACAATTACTTGCAATGATTTTAAGGAGGATTAAAAATTATAAGTGAACCTTTAACTTTATCAGTTGTTATGTTTGGAATTATGTTTGTATTTCTCCTATCTGGATTATGGATAGGATTTTCTCTTATTGCTGCTGCTATGTGTGGAATGCTTTTATATAAATTCAATCTCCCCCCAACATTATCAATATGGTCAAAAATTGGGAGCCTACTTGCAAATTCTGTATGGAATAGTATGGATTCTTTTAGCTTAACAGCACTTCCATTATTTGTATTAATGGGGGAAGTATTATACAATACTGCGATTTCTACAAAACTATTAAATGGACTATTACCGTGGTTTCAAAGAATTCCAGGTAAACTATTACATATTAATGTTGTTGCATGTTCTCTTTTTGCTGCGGTTTCAGGTTCAAGTGCTGCTACAACTGCAACTGTAGGGAAAATAACTTTAGAAGAGTTATCAAGAAGAGGATATAATAGGGACTTAGCTCTTGGCTCTTTGGCTGGTGCTGGAACTCTTGGTTTCTTAATTCCACCAAGTTTAATTATGATTATTTATGGTGTTTTGTCTGATACTTCAATTGGAAAACTTTTCATTGCTGGCATTATTCCAGGGTTAATTCTTGGGGGAATGTATTCAACTTTTATAATAATTAGAGCATTAATCAATCCAGATGTTGCACCAAAAGAAGTTGAAAAATATACCTTTAAAGAAAAATTAAAACAATCAAGAGAGCTTTTTCCTGTTCTATTTTTAATTTTTATTGTACTTGGTGGCATATATCTTGGTTTTACTACACCAACAGAGGCTGCTGCAATTGGAGTTATAGGGTCATATTTGCTTGCTCTTATTTTTAGAAATTTAACTTGGAAAATATTTGTTCAATCACTTTTAAATGCTGTAATGACAACTTGTATGATCTGTTTTATTATTTGCGGAGCAGCTTTCCTTTCACAAGTTGTAGGTTTTACAGGAATAGCAAGAGCTTTAAGTGAATATATAGCAGGATTACATTTATCACCATATGTTTTAATTTTTGTAATTGGACTTATGTATCTTTTTTTAGGAATGCTTTTAGATGGAATATCCATTGTTGTTATGACATTGCCGATTGTTTTACCAATTGTTACAGCTGCTGGATTTAAGCCATTATGGTTTGGTATTTTTCTTGTTATAATGGTGGAATTATCCCAGATTACACCTCCAGTAGGGTTCAGTCTCTTTGTTATTCAAGGGATATCAGGAGAAGACATTGGCAGAATTTTAAAAGCTACTTTTCCATTTTTTTGCATAATGATTTTAATGGTTATAATCCTAACTGCATTTCCAGATATTGTTTTCTATTTACCTCAAAAAATGGTGGGTAAATAATAAATTTTCTTGTAAAAATCTTATCTAAATGATATTTACCACTCCACCATGAAAAATTTGAAACTTCTTTTTACAATTTATATAATTTTATTATTTTCAACTTCTTGTGGATTTTCTTTATTAAAAAGAGCACCTAAAACTAATTTTTTAGATGACCCAGATTTATTATACAGTAGAGCTATTTATGAATATAAACGTGGGAAATATGAAAAAGCAAGTAACTATTTTAAAGAATTTAGGAATAGATATCCCCTTGATGAAAGAATAATAGAAGTTGAATTAAAATATGCTGATAGTTTGTATAAAGATAAAAAATATATAGAAGCAGAAGAAGCGTATATGAATTTTATAAGATTACATCCTAAAAACAAATTTGTTCCTTACTGTTATTATCAACTTGGAGTTTGCGAATATGAACAAATCTCAACTATAGATAGAGATCAATCTAAAGTAACCTCAGCATATAAATACTTTAAAATTGTTGTTGAACAGTATCCTAATACACCATTTGCTATTATTGCTAATCATAGAATTTTAGAATGTAAAAGAAAAATGGCCAAATACAACTTTTATGTTGGATTGTATTACTATAGACAACAAAGATTTGATGCTGCAATATATAGATTTAAAAAAGTATTAAAAAGATATCCTGGTTTTATTGATGATAAAGTCCTTTACTATCTTGCAAAATGTTATTTAGATAAAAATCAAATTGAATTAGCAAAAAAGATATTCAACAAATTAATAACAACATTCCCTAAAAGTAGATATAGATTATATTCTAAAAAATATTTAAAACATTTAAAACCTGAAAAATTTACATTAGGATGGAGAATAAAAGAATATTTCTTTAATTATGATGAAGATATTGGAGATAAATATTATATACCTGGCTATAAATCATTTGCTT
>JALVYZ010000277.1 GCA_027037705.1 bacterium
GGAGAAGATGTGGAAAATGTACTTGTAAGGCTTTATCAAGCAGCAGATTATAATATTGAGAAAACCCAAAAAGGAATTGTTTATATTGATGAGATTGATAAAATTGCAAAAAAATCTTATAGTCCATCTATTACAAGAGATGTTTCAGGAGAAGGTGTACAACAAGGATTATTGAAAATTATAGAAGGAACAATTGCAAATATCCCTCCAAAAGGCGGGAGAAAACATCCTCATCAAGAGTTTGTTAAAATTGATACTTCAAATATATTATTTATATGTGGTGGGGCTTTTGTTGGATTAGAAGACATTATAGAGAAAAGAATTGGAGAAAAATCTATCGGTTTTGCAGGAAATCCAAAAAGTCAAAAAGAAAAACTTAATGAAGGTATTTTAAAGCATGTTGAACCAGAAGATTTAATGCATTTTGGCCTTATTCCAGAATTAATTGGAAGATTACCTGTTGTCGCTGTTTTAGAAGATTTAGATGAATCTGCGTTAATTAAAATTTTAAAAGAGCCAAAAAATGCACTTGTAAAACAATTTAAAAAATTATTAAGCTTTGATAATGTTGAATTAACATTTACAGATGGAGCATTAAGAGCAATAGCTCAAGAAGCAATTAAAAGAAAAACAGGAGCAAGAGGGTTAAGAGCAATAATAGAAGAAATAATGACTGATATTATGTTTGAAGTTCCTTCTAAAAAGAATATAAGAGAAGTGATAATTAATGAAGATGTTGTTATAAATAAATCTTCTCCAATATATATATATGAAGATAATAAATCTCAGATAGCATAATGAATACAAATTCTTATCCTTTATTACCGCTTAGGGATACAGTTGCTTTTCCTAAGCAGAAAATTTTATTATATTTTGGTAGAAATAAATCTATAAAAGCTATTGAATATGCAATAGAAGAAAATTCCTCAGTAATTTTAGCTACCCAACGAGATCCAAAAGAAAACAATCCCACTCTGAATGATTTATACGAAACCGCTGTACTTTCAAAAATCTTGAAAGTTTTCAATTTAACAGATGGTTCTTTAAAAGTCCTTTTTCAACCAGAAAGAAAAGTAAAAATTGTAAACCTTATTGATAAAGATTTTTTAAAAGGAGAGATTATTAATGTTAATGATGAAATATTGAAAGAAAGTAATAAAGAAATTGAAGCGTTAGTAAGGGATATTATAAAGAATTTTCAACTATTACCTAAATTAGATACAAAAATAAATTTAGAAGAAGTTATAGAAATAATATCTAATAAAAATCCAATTAATTTATGTTATGGTGTATGCTCAAAGTTAAGATCTAAAACTGAAGATAAAATTAAAATATTAGAATCAGAAGATGTTATAGAAAAATTGAATTTAACTCTTGCTCTTTTATTAACAGAAATAGAAATTTTAGAAATTGAAGAGAAGATTAAGAAAGATGTAAAAGAAAAATATGTAAAATCCCAAAAAGAATATTATTTAAATCAGAAATTAAATGCTATTCAAAATGAGTTAGGCCAGAAAGAACAAAAAGACAATGAACTTACAGAATTAGAAAATAGATTAAAAGATTTAAATTTATCCAAAGAAGCAAGAGAAAAGGTAAATTCTGATTTAAAAAAATTAAAAATGATGCATCCTATGAGTGCTGAAGCTGCTATTTTAAGAACTTATCTTGAATGGATAGCAGATTTGCCATGGAATGTTTTTACAGAGGATGAAAAAGATTTAAAAAAAGTAGAAGAAGTTTTAAATTTGAATCATTATGGACTGGAAAAAATAAAAGAGAGAATTTTAGAATATATTGCTATTAAATATTTAAGTAATTCAAATAATTCTCCAATCTTATGTTTTGTTGGACCACCAGGAGTTGGAAAAACCTCTCTTGGTAAATCTATTGCAGATGCGTTAAAAAGAAATTTTGTAAGAATATCATTAGGTGGAGTAAGGGATGAAGCAGAAATAAGAGGTCATAGAAGAACTTATATTGGTGCTTTACCAGGGAAAATTATTCAAGGAATGAAAAAGGCAAAATCGTCGAATCCAGTTTTTTTATTAGATGAGGTTGATAAAATAAGTTCAGATTATAGAGGAGATCCTGCAAGTGCTTTACTTGAAGTTTTAGACCCTGAACAAAATAACACATTTAATGATCATTATTTAGCTTTAGATTACGATCTTTCAAATGTTTTTTTTATCACAACAGCTAATTCAATAAATACTATTCCTGCTCCTTTACTTGATAGGATGGAGATAATCCATCTTGATGGATATACAGATTTTGAAAAAAAAGAGATTAGCAAAATTTATCTTATTCCCACATTAATGAAGGAAACTGGTTTAAAAGATAAAATTAATTTGAATTTCTCAGAAAATTCTATCTTTAAAATGATTAGAGAATATACAAAAGAAGCTGGAGTGAGAAATTTAAAAAGAGAATTTGAAAAAATAATGAGAAAGATAGCAAAAGAATATATTTTAAATGAAAAGGGTAAATTAACAACAGTTAAAATTACAGAAAAAAATATTAATAAGTATTTAGGCTCTCCCAAATTTAGATACAATGAAATATTTGATGAAGATAAAATTGGCGTTGCAAATGGTTTAGCTTGGACTGAAACAGGAGGAGATGTTTTACAGGTTGAAGTAGTAGTTATGAGTGGTAGTGGAAATCTTGATATTACTGGTAAACTTGGAGAGATAATGAGAGAATCTGTTAAAGCAGCTATGAGTTATGTGAGAGCAAGAGCAGATATTTTAGAATTAGTGAATGATTTTTACAAAAAAATTGACATTCATGTCCATGTGCCAGAGGGAGCAATCCCAAAAGATGGACCTTCAGCAGGAGTTACTATTGCAGCTTCGCTTATATCTGCTTTAACAAATATTCCTATAAAAAAAGATATTGCTATGACAGGAGAAATAACTTTAAGAG
>JALVYZ010000278.1 GCA_027037705.1 bacterium
ATTAATTATTTGAATAATTTGAATAATAATAAAAACTAAGTTCTTATACTAAAATCATTTAACTATTTTTAAAATATTAATCATTCCTTCCATTAACATTTGAGCTCCAATTATTGCTAATATTAACCCCATTAACCTGGTAACTATTCTCATTCCACTTTTACCTATTATATCTTCAAATTTTTGTCCAAAAATAAAGCAAATATATGTAATAACACATAAAATTCCAAACATTGTAATAGTAATAAAAATTTCAAACCAACCACCTTTAGATGAATAGTTCATTGCTGTTGCGATTGTACCAGGACCTGAAAGTATTGGCACAGCAAGTGGTGAAACTGCAATATCAATATCTGAGTCATCTCGATGCTTATGCATTTTTGATGCTTCCCCATGAAGCATCTCATACCCAATAATAAATACGAGAACTCCACCTGTTAATTTTAAAGCTGTTAAAGTAATACCAAAAAGATTAAAAATAGTTTTTCCCATTATAGCAAAAATTGCTACTATAAAAAATGATAAAATAAGAGCCCTAATAGCAATTTTCTTTTGAGTATTTTTATCCTCACCTTCAGTTAAACCCACAAAAACAGGAGTATTTGCAATTGGATTCATAATAGCAAAAAATCCTAAAAAAACAGTTATGGCATGTTGAAGCATCACCTATCTCCTTTTAGTATAATTTTTTATTATATACTGGTTTTTGTCAGAAATTACAATAAGATATTATAAAAGAGTATTTAGAAATATTAATTTTTTCTACACATGCAGTTTTTATCAGGATTAACTTTTGAAATTCTAAATTTCATATTCAGTAAATCTATAAATAAAAATCTATCTGTCAAAAGTTCCCCTACCCCTGTACGAAATTTAATTGCTTCTGTTGCCTGAATAATTCCTGTTATGCCAGGAACTGTCCCAAACACTCCAAAATCTTTATGTTCTTTTTTTATCTTTTTAAAAATACATCTTAAACAGGAGCTTTTACCTGGAATAATTGTTGTAGTTGATGAAAAAAATCTATTAACACCAGCATAAGAAAATGGTTTTTTATGCTCAATGCAAATATCATTAATTAATAATTTTGATTCAATATTATCTGTTGCATCAATTATAAAATCATAGTTTTCTAAAATATCATAATTTTTTTTATTAAGTTTAAAGTTAAAAATTTCTACATTAACATCTAAATTTAAGTTTTTAATTTTTTCTTTTGCAACCTCAACCTTTAGCTTTCCTAAATCTGAAGGAGAATATAAAATCTGTCTATGTAAATTGGTAATATCTACATTGTCAAAATCCACTATACCTATTTTCCCAACACCATTTGTAGCAAGATATATTATTGCAGAAGAACCAAGCCCACCTGCACCAACAACAAGAACTTTGAAATCTTTCAATAATTCCTGTTTTTCTCTGCCAAAATTTGGAATTAAATAATGCTTGAAATATCTGTCTTTTATCAATTTTATCCACTTGCAAAAAGATAAACTATTTCTATTTCATCTCCTTCTTTTAATTTAAAACTTTCATAATCTTCAAAGTTTACTTTTTCCCCATTTACAAATACATCAACAGCTACTGGTTCAATTATTTCTTCTGCTTCAAGTATATCAATAATTTTTGAATTTTCTGCTATTTCTTTTAACTCATCATTAATTTTTACTTTCATAAAACTCCTTTGCTACAAAAACATCAACATATCTTTCAAATTATTTATAACATGATTAGGATTATGCTTAATAATTTCTTCTAATTTATTCTCACCTTTCTCACCTGTTAATATTATTACTGGAAATTTTGCTCTTTTTGCTGTTTTTATATCTGTTACACTATCTCCAACAAAATATTTTTCTTTAAATTCAATTCCATTAAAATAATTTAAAATTTTATAAATTCCTTCTGGATTTGGTTTTAAACATTTAACATCATTTCTTGTTATTGTTATATCAAAATAGTAGCCTATCATAAATTTTTTTAACATTTTATCCAGTGCCTTTCTACCAACATTTGAATCAAGTGCTATTTTAAATCCTTTATTTTTCAATTCTTCCAGTAATTTAGGAACTTCATCATACATTGACCATCTCAAAGATGCATCCTCGTCGTAATAATCATAAATTCTATCAAAATCATTCATAATTTTTCTTCGTAACAATGGATCTTCTATATTTTTGCTAAAATAATTGTATAGTTGAGAATAATTCAATTTTTTAAACTTTTCTGTATCACATGGGATATTATAATTTATCCTGTATCCCTCTAAAATTCTATGCATTGTATTAATTGACTCTTTCAACTTCCATTGAAAATCAACCAATGTGCCCTCAAAATCAAAAATTATTAATTTCATAATATAATTTTTATTCAAACCATATCTAAAAGTCAATTAACTAAAATTTATAAAACTCATAACATTTTGTTATCTCAAATAGATAAACTGAAAACAATTTCGAAATTTTAATTTGAATTGTAATTTAAATTTTTCCTTTAACCTTCTACCTTCCCTCTTATTTTTCTCCAATCACTCAATTAACCAATTTTCCAATTTTAAATTTTCTATTCTTCTAAATTCCTTCTCATTATTTGTAACCAGAATAGCATTTAATGATAATGCATGAGCAGCTATCATCATATCATAAGCTCCAATTATATTTCCTTTATTTTCAAGTATAGTTCTTAATTTTCCGTATTCTCTTGCTGCTTCTATTCCATATTCATATATTTCAAAACTATCAATGAAAAATTCTACTACATCAATTAACTTTTTAGAACTTTTTTTATAAGCTCCATATAGTAATTCTGAAACAACAATTGAAGACAATCCAACAATATTTTCTTTTTGAATTTCTTTTAATTTGTATTTTATATAATCAGGATGATTTCTTATAATATAACTGCAAATATTTGTATCCAGCATATAA
>JALVYZ010000279.1 GCA_027037705.1 bacterium
GATTGAACATATCTCTTTTATCAATTCATGAAAATCTCTATTTTCTCTTGCCACTAAAGTTGGATTTGTTGTAACTCCGTCTATTAATCCATATTCATAAGCAGTTTTTATCTCTTCAACATTTGCTGTATCAATAAAAAATTTCATCTCTAACCTCCTCTGGTTTTAATTGTAATATTTCTCTTAAATCAAGTTCATTCATAAGTTGATAAATTGTTTTATTTAAAACAGGATGAACAAATTCAGAATCTATTTCAGCCATTGGCACAAGCACAAATGCTCTATTCTGTATATCAGGGTGTGGGATTTCAAGATTTTTCTCTTTTAAAATTAAATTATTATAAAAAATAATATCAATATCTATAATTCTTGGCCCCCATCTAAAAGTGGGCTTCCTCCCTAAAGCTTTCTCCATTTTTTTTATTTCTTCAAGCAATTTTTGTGGAGTAAAATCTGTGTAAATTTCAACAACACAATTAACAAAACTTTCTTGTTCTTCAAATCCATAAGGTGGAGAAGAATAGAATTTAGAAATGTCTTTTACTTCAATATTTTCATTTTTTTTTAATAACTCAATAGCATTTAAAATATTTCTTTTCTTTTTTCCAATATTTGAACCTAAACCTAAAAAAACTCTATTCCTTCTTTTCTGATTTTTCATCACTTTCTACTTCTTTTTTAGGTGTAACATCAATTTCATCATCACCTTTTGTTGCTTTTTTAAAATTTCTAATACCTTTTCCTAACCCTGCACCTATTTCTGGAAGTTTTCCAGCACCAAAAATTATAAGCACAATAATTAAAATAATTATTAATTCTGGAACTCCAATTCCAAACATCTCACCAATCCCCCTTTCAAATATCTTAAAAACTTATACAACATAAAAATATTTTAAGCAATATTATTTTCCAAATGGACAAATTGGATATTTGCAATCTTTACAAAAATGACATAAGCCACCTACACTTAATTCTGCTAAATCTTTTTGTTCTATTCTTTTTCCAGCTAAAACTTGTGGTAAAAAAATGTCAAAAGAAGTTATTTTAAAATAAATTGCAGCAGCAGGAATTGCAATTACAGGAATATCTTTTAAATAACCTATTGTTAAATTATTTCCAGGTTGTAGGGGACTTCCTTCCTGCACTAATTCAATATTTACTTCTTTCATAGCCTGCTTAGTTTCATCATCTGGATCAACACTTGTGCCTCCAGTAATTAATATTAAATTAAAATTTTCTGCAAATTCAATTATTTTATTTTTAATCAAAGATTTATCATCTGGAAGAATAATACTTTTCTCGACCTTTACATTAAAATTTTCTAATTTTTTAGTAAGAATAGGAATAAATTTATCCTCAATGATTCCATCATAAACTTCATTGCCTGTAACAATTATTCCTGCATTTTTTATTTTAAAAGGTAAAACTTCAATTATTGGTTCAGATAGTATCAATTTAGCATTTTCTATTATTTCTTTTTCACAAAATAAAGGGATAATGCGAAATGCTGCCACTAATTTCCCTTTTTTTACAGGAAAATTATTATGAATTGTTGGAAATGATGGAATTTTTAGTAAATTTAATTTAATGGCTTTTTCTTTGTTTACCTGAAAAAGCCCATTTATCTCTGAATAAAAATTAATTTTCCCTTCCTTTGGTTCTTTATCAAAATATATATTTTTACCTGCTATTAAAGGAGCTAAAATTTTTGCAGCATCATCTTCATGTATTAAATTATCATCACCATTTTCTCTAACAAAAATATGTTGTTTCCCAAGTTTCTTAAATTTTGGGATATCCTCCTTTCTAATTATATGTCCTCTTTTAAAAGCAATTCCTTTAAATTTTTTATTAATATCTACTTCTGTAACATCATGCAATAATTCATAACCTATTGCATCTTCAATTTTTACCTTTTTCATGTTAAAATGATAAAACACATTAACATTATTGTCAATATAAAACAATATGGAGGGAAAAATGTTACCTCTTCACAACGAAATGTTTCCAGGGATGAGTTTACTCGGAATAATATTTATAATTTTTTCAATAATTGTAGGGGTATTATGGATAATTTTACCTTTTGCTGTTTTTGGTATTAAATCAAGACTTGATAAAATTATTAATCTTCTTGAGGAGATAAACAGGAAATTAAAATAAGGGGAAATAGTTTAAAAAAGTTTTGTAATTGTTAATTTATTTCCTTGTTTATATATTAGCTTTAAATTATTTTTGCTTTTCATATAAACCTCCTTTTACTACATAACTTTTTTACAACAACATTAAAGATCTGTTGATAATATATTGATAATATTAAAAATTTATTTGCCAATTTTAATATAAAACTTGACATGCATATAAAATATGCATATCTGTATGAATGAAATAAAAAACAGGAGAGAAAATATGAAGACAACAATTAATATTGATGATGATTTAATTGAAAAAGCTACTTCTTTAACAGGTATAAAAGAAAAAACAAAGCTTATAAAGTTGGGATTAAAATCGTTAATAGCTTTAGAAAGTGCAAAAAGATTAGCAAAATTAGGTGCAACAGAAAAAGAATTAGATACAATTCCAAGAAGAAGATATATTTAAATGATTTTGGTTGACACATCTGTTTGGATAGACCATTTTAGATATGGCAATGAACAGTTAAGTGAATTATTATATCAGGGAAAGGTAGTTACTCATGATTTAATAATAGGAGAACTTGCATGTGGAAATTTGAAAAATAGACAAGAAATTTTATCATATATGCAGGCTCTTCCAAAAGCAATTAATCCTACACATGAAGAAGTATTGATATTTATTGAAAATTACAAATTATATAGCATAAGAGATAAAAGAATTATTTCATTCTTTCTTTATAATAATATGGCTTTCTATATTAAGTTCATTTTTAGCTTC
>JALVYZ010000280.1 GCA_027037705.1 bacterium
TAATTTTTCTAATTCTTCTTCATTGTTAATTTTTTTGTCAATAAAAATGATTTTTCCTTTTTTCATTTTGCACCTCCAAAATTTTTTGGAGGCTAAAGGGCAGGATTTATATCCAGGCAAAAAAAAAGCCTGGCTAAACCAGGCTTATATAATAGAAAGGATTTATTTTATTTCCCCTCTATTACCCTGGCCTTTAGCCTCGAAGCCAAAGTAACGAAATTTTTCAGGCAGGTCTCCTGGCTCGTAGCAACCTTTACTCGCCTTCCCATTAGGGTGAACCTAACAGTGGCATAATGAGTAAAGGTTAGCGCTACTCACAGTGGCGGGCCCGCTGCCGATTTTCACGGCATTCCCTTTTAACCGCATTTTGCGGACCTGAAAAATTTATTATAAAATTCTCAAAGAACTTTATTTTTTTTTATCTATCTCATAAAAATTTTTTTTAGTCAATGAAAAAATTATTAAAGTAAAAAAAATTTTATCCGATAAAAATCAGTGAAGGAAAATAGAAAGAGAGGTGAATAAGATGGAAGTTCAAAAAATAGAAAATTTTAATGTCATTAATTATAACGATAAAAAAAATTTACAGGTAGATAACAATGCTTATAAAAGTAATTTACAAAAAAGGATGGAAAAAGATGTACATGTAGATGATAAGGAGTTGAAAAAAATAGAAAACAGAATAAATAATATAACGGCTTCATTAAATTTTAAAATAGAATTTCAGCTTCACAAAGACTCAAAAAGGTTTTTTGTGAAAATTGTAGATAAAGATACAAAAAAGGTTATAAGAGAAATTCCACCTGAACAACTTTTAGAGTTTTATGCAAATTTTGAGAAAATGTTAGGTTTATTATTCAATGGGAGAAGCTGAAGATTGTTTTATCATAATTATTTCATTTCCAACATCATTCCAATAAACTTCATCAAAAGCATTTTTTATAATTTTTATCCCTCTTCCATAAACATTAAAATTTATATCAGTTTCTAATTTTTTAATATATTCTTTCCAATTAAAACCATTACCTTGATCTTTAATTTTTACTTTAAAAATTTTTTTATCAAGATAAGAAGAAATAAAAATTTTTCTATCTTTATATTTTGGATCAATTGATTTTTTTTCAATTTCTTTTGAAAATTCTTCAAATCCTTTTTCTTTTATTGATGAGTGAATTTCAAG
Source organism: bacterium (assembly GCA_027037705.1). Lineage (GTDB taxonomy): Bacteria > DYJV01 > DYJV01 > DYJV01 > JALVYZ01 > JALVYZ01. Next base: position 1,181 of record JALVYZ010000280.1, read on the forward strand.
ATTTCCATGAATAAATGCATTTGTTAGAGCTTCAATTATTGCTGTATGTAATATCTTGGTATTTGATGTAAAATTAAGTCCTTCAATATTTCTTATTATCATTTTTGCTATTGGAGCAATCAAAGAAAGATTGTTATCTAAGATAAATTCGATACTTGACTTTTCCAATCTTTTTGCAGCTTCAATGAAATTTCCTTTTTCAATAGTATAAGTTTTTGCATTAAAAATGGCTTTTTTAAAATCAGATAATTTAATTGGTTTTTGTATAAACTCATTAATACCTAATCTTAGAAGGTCATTTATAATTTCTTCACTAAGAATATCTCCAGTCATTAAAACAATGTAATAATTTTCAGGATTTATATATCTCTTTTTTATTAAATCAATTCCTTTATATTTAGGTAAATTTTGATCTAAAAAAATTATATTAAAATTTTTACTTGATAAAGTTTCAGAAAGATTTTCAGGAGAGGTAATATAGCTACAAGGAATTCCCAAAATTTCTCCAAATTCTTTTAAGATATTACAAATATCAATATCATCATCTATAATTAATGCACTTAATTGTTCTAAATAATTTTTTTTTCCCATTGTTTTTTTATTTTTTTTTTGATATAATTTACGATTCGAAATTTTTTTAACAGAAAAAATCGGAGAAATCAAATGGAAATATACAAAAAAGATATTATTGAATTGTTAAAAAGAGAAAAACACCCATTAACTTATAATGAAATTGTAAAATTTTTTAATATTACAGAGAAGAAAGATCAGAAGAAACTTAGAAAGCATTTAAGAGAGCTTGTAAAAAAAGGTAAAATTTTAAAAACAAAAATCAATACATTTTGTTTAATAGATGAAGCAAATTTAGTAACTGGTATTATCAAATTTACATCACATACAACAGCTAAGTTAATTCCTGATGATAATAATGATTTTGAGTTTATATTGTTAAAACCAAAATCAATATTTGAAGCACTTGATGGTGATAGAGCAATTGTAAGAATAGATGAGATAAATAGAGATGGAATTCCAAAAGGTTCTGTTGTTGAAATTATTGAAAGGGGAAGAAAAGAAGTTGTTGGAATTTTTCAAAAAAATAAAAATTTTGGTTTTGTAGTACCACTTGATAAAAAGATATACAAAGATTTTTACATTCCACCCAATAAAATAAATGAAGCCAAGAATAGCGACACAGTTCTTATTAAAATTTTACAATATCCAACTCGTTTTTTAAATCCTGTTGGTGAAGTTATTAAAATTTTGGGAAAATCTTCTGATTATAACACATTAATAACTTCAATAAATTTAAAGTATGGATTTAATGAAAAATTTTCTCAAAAAACATTAAAATATGTAGAAAAACTAAAAGAATCAGATATCTCTCAAATATCTAAAAAAAGAAAAGATTTAAGGAAAAAAAAATTTTTTACAATTGATGGAGAAGATGCAAAGGACTTTGACGATGCTGTTGCAATTGAAAAAAAAGATAATATTTATAAGCTTTATGTTTCAATAGCAGATGTAGAACACTTTGTCCCTCAAAATTCAGCTATTGATAAAGATGCTTACCATAATGCAACTTCTGTTTACTATCCAGATCGAGTTAATCCAATGCTCCCTAAAAAATTGTCAAATAATTTGTGTAGTTTAAATCCTAATAAAGATAGATTATGTTTTACAGTTGAAATGGATATTAATTTTGAAGGAGAAGTTATATCTGCAAAGTTTTACAAATCTATTATAAAAAGTAAATTTAGAGCAATGTATCATAAAGCTAATGATGTTCTTGAAAGAGGTGAAAATTCAAAATTTTTTAAAGAGTATTTTGTAATTTATATAGATTTAAAAATAATGGAAGAACTTGCTGAAATTTTGAGAAATAAAAGACAAAGAGATGGAGGTATAGATTTTGATCTTCCTGAAACTAAGATTATTCTAACTCCAAAAGGAAAAGTTAAAGATGTTGTTTTAAGAGATAGAGGAGTTTCTGATAGAATTATTGAAGAATTTATGCTTGTGGCAAATGAATCTGTTGCTAAATTTATTTCTTCAAAAGATGTCCCTATGATTTACAGAATTCATGAGGAGCCAGACCTTGAAAAATTAGAAAAAGTTTTAATTTTAGCAAATAATTTAGGAATAGAAATAGATTTTAAGAATTTTTCATCTTCTAACATTCAGTATTTACTTAATGAAGTGAAAGGAAAATCATTTGAAAAATTGATAAATTTTTTAACTTTAAGAGCAATGAAGCAGGCAAAATATTCTTCTGACAATGTTGGACACTTTGCTTTAAGTAAAGAATTTTACACTCATTTTACTTCTCCTATTAGAAGATATCCAGATTTAGTAAATCATAGAATTTTGAAAAAGGTAATTTCTAATCAAGCAAATAAAAAATATATAAAAAGATTAAATGAAACGTTATCAAAAATTGCCAATCATTGTTCAATAATGGAAAGAAAAGCTGTTGAAGCAGAGAGAGAAGTTGAAGAAATTAAAAAAATTGAATTTTTAAAAAATAGAGTTGGAGAAGAATTCTTAGCAACAATTACTGGAGTCACTTCTTTTGGATTTTTTGTTGAAATTGATAATTATTTAATAGAAGGTCTTGTCCCAATAAGGAATTTAATTGATGATTACTATGTATATTTTGAAGATGAATATCTTTTGAGGGGCAAACATACAGGAAACTACTATAGGCTTGGAGATAGAGTTGAAGTAGTTTTAGAAAGAGTTGATAATATAGCAAAAGAAATAGATTTTCAAGTAAAGGGAAAAGTATATGATAGAATTTAATGAGTTTTTATTAAAAGAAAACCTTTTTGAATATTTAGTGAAAAATTCTAAAAGTAGTAACTATAAAAAGGCATTGCAAATATTTAATAATGAAAAATTAGAACAGGATAGTTTCTTGAAAAAGGAAGAAAATAAACTTAAGATTTTTACAAAGATTGTAAATCATGGGATAGATACTACATGTTATATTGATCTAAAAAATTTTGAATTTGATTCTAAATGTTCAGAATGTAAAAATGATTTATGTGAACATGTTATTGCTTCATGTTTATATTTTTTAGAAAATTTTAAATTTGATTATTCAGTTCAGAAAATCTCTTTAAGAAACTTAATAAAAAGAAGTGAAGAAGCTGAAAGAATTAAAGGTTATGTTATAAAAGGAGATGAGCTAATTCCTGGCTTAATTGGAATTATAGAAGGAAAGTATCAGATAAAAAAATATCTAAAAGAAAGTGAGTTTGAAAAATTTGACGCATCAACTGTAGAATTTATCATTAATTATCAGGAAGAAAATTATCATTCTCCTAAATTTTTTATACAATCAAGAGGGAAAACTGTTATCCCATTAGAAATAGTAAATGATTATTGCAAGTTAATTATTCAACTTGAAAGAATCAGTGACAAAGAATTAAAAATTAAAGGAAAAATAGATGGCAATGTTGCTTTTATCTTAAAAGGTTTTTTTAAAAGATATGTTATTTTTAAAGATGGAAAAGTAAAAACTTTTCCAAGAGATTTGGAGTTAAGTGTGGTAGAAAGATTATTAGAAGGAGAAGGCGTAATTTCAACTGATGATTTGAATTTTGTAATATATTCTGAACAATTTTTTAAAAGAATGAATGTTTTTATAGATAAAAATATTAAAGGTTTTAATGTAATTTTATCAAAACCTGAAATTGAAGCATATTTAGAAACAGAGAAAAGTCTATTAAAAGCTAAAATAGTATGTAAGTATAATAATCATGAAATGCAATTAATGTCAGAAAAAAGATTAATAAATGATACAATATTTTTTGTTCACGACTTTGAATATAATCTCTACAATGAGATTATGAAAATAAAACCTTTTAGAACTGGATTAGTTTTTTATTTTACTAAAGAGCAGGCAATAACATTTATTGGAAAAATTCTTCATGAAAAATTTCCAGAAGTTAAAGTTTTCGGAGAAGAGAAATTAGTTAAATTTAAAATTTTAAAGCCAAAAAAGAAAATTTTACATATTAAAACTTTTTCTTTTAATGAATGGTTTGGCATTGATGGGTGGCTTGATTTTGAAGATTTGAAAGTTTCCCTTTTTGATATTGTTAAGAGTATAAGAAAAGGCAAGAATTATGTCCAGATTAAAAAGGATGTTTATGCCACAATCCCAGATAAAGTTATTGAAAATGTAAAAAAACTTCTTGAAAATCCTTCAATTCAATATGATTCAAAGAAAAATGAATTAAAATCTTTAAAGCCTGAATTAATTAATTTTGATGAATTTTTAAAAGATTTAAGTGTAGAAGTTGAATATTCTAAAGAGTTAATAGAATTAAGAGAAAAACTAATAAATTTCAGAAAAATAAAAAAATACAAAATACCTGAACCTTTCAATTCATTGCTTAGAAATTATCAAAAAGAAGGAGTTTGGTGGCTTCTTTTTTTAAGAGATTACAATTTAAATGGGATTTTAGCTGATGAAATGGGACTTGGAAAAACTATTCAAGCTCTAACTTTACTATCAATAGAGAAAAAAAATAGACCAAATTTAATAATAGTGCCTACCTCTTTAATTTTTAATTGGGAGAATGAAATAAAAAAATATTCATATAATTTCAATTATTTAATATATTATGGAAAAAATAGAGAATTAGAATTAAAAAATATTCATAATTTTGATATTGTTTTAACTACATATAACGTTGCAAGAATTGATTTTGAAAAATTAAAAGATTTAGAATTTAATTACATCATTTTAGATGAATCTCAATATATTAAAAATCCTACTTCAATAATATCAAAATATCTCACAAAATTTAAAGCAAAACATAAACTTGCTCTAACTGGTACTCCACTTGAAAATAATTTAAATGAATTATGGAGCCAATTTAACTTTTTATTGCCTGGATTTTTAGGGGATTTAGCATCATTTCTGAAAGAATATTCAAATAAAGAAAATTTAGAAAATTTAAAGAAAAAGATAAAACCATTAATTCTAAGAAGAAAGAAGGAAGATGTTCTTCAGGAACTTCCACCGAAAAATGAGATAGTTCATCATTATGAAATGAATGAAGAACAGAAGCAATTTTATGATGCTGTTAGGACATTCTATCTTGAAAGAATATTTAAACAGATAGAACTTGTAGGGATTAATAAGTCTTACAATTTTATAATTGAAGGACTATTAAGGTTAAGACAGATATGCTGTCACCCTGTTTTATCAAATTTTGAATATGACAATTTAAGTAAAATAAAATCTTCAAAATTTGAGAATTTTAAAAAATTACTTATAAGCTTAGTTGAAAAAGATCGTAAAATTTTAGTATATTCTCAATTTGTGCAGATGTTAAAAATTATGAAAAAATGGCTTAAGACAAAAGGGATAAATTATGAATATCTTGATGGTCATACAAAAAATAGATTTGAAAAAGTAAAAAATTTTCAGGAAAATAATGATATAAAAGTTTTTTTAATTAGCATCAAAGCAGGAGGAGTTGGATTAAATCTTACAAGTGCAGATAATGTTATAATATATGATCCTTGGTGGAATCCAGCTGTAGAGAATCAGGCAATAGATAGGACTCATAGAATTGGTCAGACTAAAAAAGTTTTTGTTTATAAACTTATTATGAAAGACTCTATAGAAGAGAAAGTTTTACATTTACAAAAAAATAAAAAAGAGTTATTTGATGACATCCTTGAAGAAGGGACTTCTTCAATAAAAAAATTGACAAAAGAAGATTTAGAATACCTTTTTGGATAGGAGGAGGAAAAATGGATAAGAGTTATAATCCTGAGAAAATTGAAAAAAAATGGCAGGAAAAATGGGAAAAATCAAAATTATTTAAAGTTGAAATAGATAAAAACAAAGAAAAATATTATCTCCTTGAGATGTTCCCTTATCCTTCAGGAAGAATTCATATGGGACATGTTAGAAATTATACAATTGGAGATGTTGTAGCAAGATTTAAAAGAATGAAAGGGAAAAATGTTCTTCATCCAATGGGGTGGGATGCATTTGGATTACCTGCTGAAAATGCAGCTATTCAGAATAATTCACATCCAGCTCAATGGACTTATTCTAATATTGCATATATGAAAGACCAGCTTAAAAAACTGGGTTTTAGCTATGATTGGGATAGAGAATTTGCAACTTGTGACCCAGAATATTACAAGTGGGAGCAGCTAATTTTTATTAAAATGTTTGAAAAAGGTTTAGCATACAGATCTACTGGGAATGTAAATTGGTGCCCAGACTGTTCAACAGTACTTGCAAACGAACAGGTTGAAGATGGATGCTGCTGGAGATGTGGTGCTGAAGTTGAAATTAAAGAGTTGAATCAATGGTATTTTAAAATTACAGATTATGCTGAAGAACTTTTAGAATGGACTTATAAATTAAAAGGTTGGCCTGAAAAGGTATTGATCATGCAAAGAAATTGGATTGGGAAAAGTTATGGAAGTGAGATAATTTTTAAAGTTAAAGATAAGGATATTGATATTAAAGTTTTTACTACTCGTCCAGATACTCTTTATGGGGCAACATTTATGAGTATTGCTCCTGAACATCCTCTCGTAGATCAACTTGTAGTTGAAAATAGAGATGAAGTTATGAAAATTGTTAATGAAATGAAAAAAGAGGATAAAATCAAGAGAACTTCTGATGATTATGAAAAAAAAGGTGTTTTTACAGGTTCTTATTGTATTAATCCAGTAACTGGCTGGGAAATTCCTGTATATGTAGCTAATTTTGTTTTAATGGATTATGGAACAGGTGCTGTAATGGCAGTGCCTGCACATGACCAGAGAGATTTTGAATTTGCAAAAAAATATAATTTAAAAATTGTTCCAGTTATAAAACCCTATGATGAGTCAATAGATATTTATAATTTAACAGAAGCTTATGAAGGACCAGGCACTTTAATAAATTCAGATATTTTTAATGGAATAGATAATGAAAAAGCAAAAGATGCTATTACTGAGTATTTAGCAAAAAAAGGATTAGCTAAAAAAACAGTAAATTACAGATTAAAAGACTGGGGAATTTCCCGTCAGAGATATTGGGGAGCTCCAATTCCTGTAATTTATTGTGAAAAATGTGGGATCGTTCCTGAGAAAGAGGAAAATCTTCCAGTTGTTCTCCCAAAAGATGTTAAATTTTCTTCTTCTTCAGATGTTTTGAAACAGCTTGAAGATTTTGTAAAAACTACATGTCCAAAATGTGGTTCTCCTGCAAAAAGAGAAACAGATACAATGGATACATTTGTAGAATCTTCGTGGTATTTTTTTAGATTTGCAGATCCAAAATGTGATTATGCCCCATTTGATAAAGAAAAGGTAGAATATTGGTGTCCAGTTGATCAATATATTGGAGGAATAGAACATGCTGTTCTACATTTGCTTTATGCAAGGTTTTATACAAAAGTTTTAAGAGATTTAGGATATTGCAATATTGATGAACCTTTTATAAATCTTTTAACCCAAGGAATGGTCTGTAAAGAAACAGTACAATGTCCTGAGCATGGATGGTTATTTCCTGATGAAGTTGAAAATGGAAAATGCAAAAAATGTGGTAAAGATGTAATAATTGGTAGAAGTGAGAAAATGTCAAAGAGCAAAAAAAATGTTATTGATCCTGAAAATATAATTAAAAAATATGGAGCTGATACTGCAAGACTTTTTATTTTATTTGCAGCTCCTCCAGATAAAAATTTAGACTGGTCAGAGCAAGGTGTTGATGGTTGTTATAGATTTTTAAATAGAATATGGAATCTATGTTATAAGATTTTTCCTTATATAAAAGATGTTGAGAAATATGATTATAATAAAGATGGAGAAGTTGATGGTGAACTTAAGAATTTAAGAAGAAAACTTCATGAAACAATAAAAAAAGTTAATGAAGATATTGAAAGAAGATTTCATTTTAATACTGCAATTGCAGCAATTATGGAATTTTTAAATTACATAAATCAAGTTAATATCGATGAAAATAGTGAAATTTCAAAAAAAGTGTTTAGAGAAGTATTTGAAAATTTAATAATTATTTTAAGTCCATTTACTCCACATTTTGCAGAAGAATTATGGGCTCAATTAACAGGAAAAGAAGATGATTTTCTTTTAAATAAAGAATTCCCTAAATGGGATGAAAGTGCTTTAAAAGTAGAGGAAACATTAGTAGTTGTTCAGATTAATGG
>JALVYZ010000281.1 GCA_027037705.1 bacterium
GATGATGGATAAAAGTGGTAAATCGGTTTTTTTTCTATTGGATCTATATTTTCAGCTATAGCTTTATTATATACAAGAGAGTAAAGTTTACCATTAATATTTTTTCTAACCCTGCATATCCCAACATCATTTTCATTAATAGAACAGTAATGAGAACATAAATAACATTTAATATGATTATTTTCTTTTTTATAGAATTTAGCTTCTTTCATATATTTAATTTTATGAAAGTTTAAAATAAAAGTCAAATATTTTTTGATTTGACATATCTTGATTTCTTTGTTATTATTTTGCAAAATCTTATATTCTGCTAACCATGAAGAAATTAAAAAAATTAAACATAATGATTTTTTCTCCAGATGATGGGAAGACTTATAACTTTACAATCCCGTCTTTACTCATAAAAAGTATTATAATTTTGAATATTTTTATATTAATAACTTTTGGAATAATGGGATTTTTATTTCATAAATATATTCCAAAGAGAGGTTATATTGCCAAATTAGAAAAAGAGAATAAAGTTTTAAAAGAACAATTATCAACTTTTTCAAATAAAATTTCAAAGTTAAATGATGATATCAAAAGGTTAAATACATTAACAACAAAATTGAGAATTATGGCAAATTTAAATATTAAGAAAGAAAATGAAGAAGGAGTTGGAGGCCCTTCTTTTGAAGAAGTTAAGAATTTTATTGACTTAAATGAAATCCAAGATGAAAATATTAAAAAAATTCATTATGCAATTGATAAGTTAAAATTTGAATTAGCTCAAGAAGATAAGAATATTAAAGAATTATTTAATTATTTAAAAAAGAAAAATATAAAATTATCATGCACCCCTTCAATTATGCCAGCAGAAGGTTGGATTTCCTCTCCTTTCGGATATAGAAGGGATCCTTTCACTGGTAGAAGGAGATTTCATGAAGGAATAGATATTTCTAATAGAGCAGGGACACCTGTTGTAGCACCAGCTGATGGAATTGTTGTTTTTACTGGGAGAGATGGGGGATATGGAAATTTAATCGTTATTTCACATGGCTATGGAATATCTACAAGATTTGGACATCTAAAGAAAATTTTTGTGAAACCTGGGCAAAAAGTACAGCGTGGAGACATTATTGGAGAAATTGGGAATACAGGCCGAAGCACAGGCCCACATTTACATTATGAAGTAAGAATATATGGAAAACCTGTTAATCCAATAAATTACATTATTAACTAAAATCTTTAATATTCCTTAATACATATCTTTTGTTAATCAAACAAATTAGTTGCAAAAAAACTTTCTAAGTGCTATTTTAAATTGTTTAAGTTAATATTTTAAAGGAGGCATACGTTGTTTGGAACAATTGTTAAAAAAATTGTTGGTACAAAAAATGAGCGAGAATTAAAAAAATTAAAACCTATAGTTGAAAAAATAAATTCATTAGAGCCTGTATATGAAAAGAAATCTCAAGAGGAAATGAAAGAATTTACATATAAATGGTTAGATGAATTTACAAAAAATGATTATCCTGCTGATAAAAGGGAAAAAATTTTAAATGATATTTTGCCAGATGCTTTTGCAATTGTAAGAGAAGCTGCAAAAAGAACTTTAAATATGAGACATTTTGATGTGCAGTTAATGGGTGGGATAGTGCTTCATCAAGGCAAAATTGCAGAAATGAAAACAGGTGAAGGTAAAACTCTTGTTGCAACATTAGCTGCATACTTAAACGCTCTTGTTGGCAAAGGAGTTCATATTGTTACTGTAAATGATTATCTTGCAAAAAGAGATGCTGAGTGGATGGGAAAAATTTATAATTACCTTGGAATGGATGTTGGGGTAATTGTTAGCGATATGGATGATTCTGAAAGAAAGAAAGCGTATAATTCCCATATTACTTATGGTACAAATAATGAATTTGGTTTTGATTATTTAAGAGATAATATGAAATTTGACTTAAAAGATTATGTTCAAAGGGATTTGTATTATGCAATAGTAGATGAGGTTGATAGTATTTTAATTGATGAAGCAAGGACTCCATTGATAATTTCTGGCCCAGTGGATGAGACCACTGATATTTATAAAAAAGTAAACAATGTTGTTAAATTTTTAAAAAAAGATGAGGATTTTGAAATAGATGAAAAATCTAATACTGTTACAATTACTGATGAAGGAATAGCCAAATTAGAAAAATTGTTACATACTCCAAATCTATACGATCCTCGAAATGTTGAATTATTACATTTCATTCATAATGCATTAAGAGCTCATCATTTATTCAAAAAGGATGTAGATTATGTTGTAAAAGATGGTCAGGTTATCATAGTTGACGAATTTACAGGACGACTTATGCCTGGAAGAAGATATAGTGATGGATTACATCAGGCGTTAGAGGCAAAAGAAGGTGTAAAAATTGAAAAAGAAAATCAAACTTTAGCATCAATAACTTTTCAAAATTATTTTAGAATGTATTATAAATTGGCAGGGATGACAGGGACTGCTGATACAGAGGCTGTTGAGTTTAAAAAGATATATGATTTAGATGTAGTTGTTATTCCTACCAACAAGCCTATGATAAGGAAAGATTATAATGATGTAATATACAAAACAGAAAAAGAAAAATTTAATGCTGTAATAGAGGAAATTGTAGAATGTCATAAAAAAGGCCAACCAGTATTAGTTGGTACAATATCAATTGAAAAGTCAGAAATTTTAAGCAAAATGCTCAAAAAAAGAAAGATTCCTCACAACGTTTTAAATGCAAAGCACCATGAAGATGAAGCTTATATTATTGCACAAGCTGGAAGAAAAGGTGCAGTTACAATCGCTACTAATATGGCAGGTCGTGGTGTTGATATCATCCTTGGTG
>JALVYZ010000282.1 GCA_027037705.1 bacterium
TTGGATTTCAATCATGGGAATATTTTCAAAAATATTTAAAAGAGTTAAAACCTGATGTTGAATTTTTTACTAAAGATAAAGTAGCTTTCCCTCCATTTAAGACAACAGATTTTAGCCCATATATTACAAAAATTATGGAAGAAAAACCTGATGGAGTATTTATTTCTCTATGGGGAGGAAATTTAGTTAATTTTATTAAACAGGGACTTGATATGGGATTTTTTAATGGAAATTATAAAATATTAATGAGTTTAGGTGGTGCTGTTGAAGTTCTTGAAGCAATTAGCAAGTTGAATAAAAAATTGCCTGAAAATATATGGGTAGGTACAAGATATTGGTTTTTAGCTAATAAATCAAAAGTTAATCAGGAATTTGTAAAAGCATTTTACAAAAAATATCATTCATATCCATCTTACAATGCTCATGGTGCTTATAGTGCAGTTTATGTTTATAAAAAAGCTGTTGAAAAAGCAAAATCATTTAATAAAGAGAAAGTTGTTGATGCTTTAGAGGGTCTTGAAATAGAACTTCCAGTTGGTAAAATAAAAATTAGACCTGAAGACCATCAAGCTATAACTGATGCATGCTGGGGTAAAATTCATTATACTGATAAATATCCAATACCAATTTTACAACCATTTAAAATTTTCAAAGGTAAAGATGTAACAAGACCTGTAAGTCAAACAGAATGTAAGATGAAATAATTTGAATCAAAGGTGGAAGGCGTCAGCCGAGCACCTAAAACTTTAAGTGCTCGGGATTCTGGAGTTATTATGAATAGTTGAGCTATTGGTGCTGGGTTATGGTTAATAAATGGTTAGTTTTAGATTAGTGAAAGTTAGTTAATGTTAGTGAAAAATTAAAAACCAATACCAACACTAACACTAACACTTAGAGGTAAAAAGTGGAAGGGTTTGTACTTAATCTTTTAAATGGTTTAAGCTGGGGAATGTTACTGTTTTTGATATCAGTAGGATTGACTACAGTATTTGGAGTCATGGGCATACTTAATTTTGCCCATGGCTCTTTTTATATGTTAGGAGCTTACTTTTGTCTTGAAATAATGAAATATTTTAATTCTTTTTGGATAGGTTTGATTGTTGCTCCTTTATTTGTTGCTATTTTAGGATTTATTATTGAAAAAACATTATTGAATAAAATATATGCAAGAGATGTAATATTCCAGCTTTTATTAACTTTTGCAATACTACTTATTTTAGATGATTCAGTTAGATTTATTTGGGGGCCAGGATATCATGTTATAAACCCACCAGATATTCTTTCTGGTTCAGTTAAAGTATTCACTCATTCATATCCTGTATACAGATTTTTCTTAATTATTTTAGGTCCTGTTGTGGCAGTTATCTTGTGGGGATTTTTCCACTTTACAAAAGCTGGAAAAATAATTAGAGCTGTTGCTTCTGATAGAGAAATGGCTGAAGGAGTAGGTTTAAATGCTCCATTAGTGTTTAGTCTTGTTTTTGCTTTTGGATGTTGGCTTGCAGGTTTGGGAGGTGCATTAGCAAGTCCTATTGAGAGTGTTGCTCCATCTATGGGAGAAAAAATTATTATTGAAAGTTTTATAGTTGTTGTCATTGGTGGAATGGGTAGCTTTCCAGGAGCATTTATTGGAGCTTTAATATTAGGACTTGTTGAATCATTTGGAACAAATTTAATTGGTGAAATTCAAATGGCTATACCTTATCTTGTTTTAGCAATCATTTTACTTGTAAAACCTACAGGTTTATTCGGAAAGAAAATAGCATGAAAAAAGTTTTTATATTTTTATTAATTCTATTTTTTCTTTTTTTGCCTAAGATTTCTTCTGAATACTGGACTTTTATAGCTATTGAAGTTTTAATTATGGGTTTTTTTGCTATGAGTTTTAATCTTTTAATGGGATATTCAGGTTTATTATCATTTGGTCATGCAGGGTTTTTTGGCGTTGGAGCTTATACAACAGCTATTTTACTTCAACATGGGTTTAATTCTTTATTCTTAATTTTATTAATTGCAATTATAGTATCTTTAATTTGTTCAGTTGTTATTGGATACCTTTCAGTGAGGCAGGATGAGATATATTTTGCAATGATTACTCTTGGTTTTGGAATGATGTTATACACAATAGCTCATAACTGGACAGATTTTACTGGAGGTTCAGATGGACTTCCATTAATGAATGAGCCTATACTCAATTTATTTGGGAAGAAAATATCTTTAATTTCACCAGAAAATTTATATTTTTTTACTTTTGTGATTGTTTTTATTGGAATTTTGATTTTATGGAAAATAATAAATTCTCCATTTGGATTAATTTTAAAAGGGATGAGAGAGAATAAAAATAGATTGAATTTTTCAGGTGGAAATATCTCTTCTATAAGATTATTTGCATTTACCATTTCAGGGACTTTATCTGGAGTGGCTGGGTTTTTATTCTGTCTTTTCAGTAGCATGGCAACACCAGATTTTTTACATTGGAGTTTTTCAGCAAAACCTGTAATTATGTCAATTTTAGGTGGAGCTTGGAATTTTTATGGACCAATGGTTGGTGCTGCTATATTTTTTGCATTGGAGCAGTTTATAAAAATGTATACAGATAACTGGATGATTTTTTTAGGAATTTTATTAATTCCAATTACAATTTTATTCCCAAAAGGAGTGCTTGGAACAATTTATGACTACGCAAAAAAAAGATACAATTCTAAAAGTTGATAATATTCATCATTCTTATGGTAAGTTTAAAGTATTAAATGGAATTTCTCTTGAAGTTAAAAGAGGTGGGATAACAGCTTTAATTGGGCCAAACGGTGCAGGAAAAACCACATTTTACAATGTTATCTCAGGGAAATTTCCACCAACAAGAGGGAAAATTTATTTTAATAATATTGATATTACAGGATTTCCGCCTCATAAAATAGTTAAGTTAAAGCTGCTTCGTTCGTTTCAAATAACCAATATTTTTCCAGAGTTGACTGTTGAAGAAAATATTTTAATCCCACTTATTTTAAAAAGAGGAAAATGTTATTCTTTTTTTAAAGATTTAAAAAAATATAAAGAATTTTATATTGAAGCAGAGAATATTATGAATAATTTAGGCCTGATTGAATTTAAAAATAGAACTGTCAGTGAATTAGCTTATGGTGATAAAAGACTTGTTGAAATTGGGATCACATTTGCAAGTGATCCTGAAATGATTTTACTTGATGAGCCAACAGCAGGGATGAATCCTGCTGAAACTGAAAGAACTGTAAATTTAATTAAAGACTTATCTGAAAAATCAAATGTAACATTTTTTATAACTGAACATGATATGAATGTTGTTTTTTCTGTTTCAGAATATATTTTTGTTTTACATCAGGGAAGTTTATTAGCTCAGGGGACTCCAGAAGAGATTAAGAATAATCAAGAAGTTAAAGAGGCTTATCTGGGAGGCTCTGTTTAGATGTTAAAAGTTGAAGATATTCATGTTTACATTGGAGATAGTTATATTATTCAGGGGATTTCACTTGAAGTTAAAAAAGGAGAAATAGTTGCTTTACTTGGTAGAAATGGTGCTGGAAAAACAACAACATTTAAAAGTATTATTGGATATCTGCCACCAAAAAAAGGAAATATTTTTTTTGAAAATGTAAATATTACAAAAAATAAAGTATTTCAAAATGTTAGATTGGGAATAGGTTATGTCCCAGAAGATAGAAGGCTATTTCCTGATTTAACAGTAAGAGAAAATTTTGAAGTCTCTTTCTTACCGCCACACGAAGGAATTGAGCCATGGACAATAGATAGAATTTTTTCAGAGATTCCAATTGTTGAAAAATTACAAAATAAAAAAGGTGGAGAATTAAGTGGTGGCGAGCAGCAAATTGTTGCAATAGCAAGAGCTTTATGTTGTAATCCAAAATTACTATTATTAGATGAGCCTTGTGAAGGACTCGCTCCGGTGATAGTGGAAGAACTTGGTGAAATTATTTTAAAATTAAAACAACACATCCCAATTTTGATGTCTGAACAGAATGCTCATTTTGCTCTAAAAATTTCAGATAGAGGATATGTTATTGATAAAGGGAAAATTAAGTTTTCTGGCTCAGCAAATCAACTTAAAGAGAATAAAGAAATTCAGGAAAGATATTTA
Organism: bacterium; assembly: GCA_027037705.1. GTDB lineage: Bacteria > DYJV01 > DYJV01 > DYJV01 > JALVYZ01 > JALVYZ01. The sequence continues at coordinate 4,133 of JALVYZ010000282.1, forward strand.
GCTGTTTAATATAATCCTGTCCTTCTAAAGAACCATTATTTTACCAAATTATATTTATTGACTCTGCTATTTTTTATGTTATAAATATTTTCTATGAAAAGATTCTTTGTTGCAGGAACAGATACTGAGGTTGGTAAAACTTATGTTACATGTTTAATCTGTGAGTACTTTAAAAATAAAGGTTACAAAGTAGGAGCTTTAAAACCAGTTGAGTCAGGTGTTAAATATTTAGAAAATCCAGATTATAAAAGAATTGCAAAAGCAAGTGGTGATAAAGAAAAGCCTATCTATACATTAACTGAACCTCTTGCCCCATATATTGCAGCTAAAATTGATAATGTAAAAATTGATAAAAGGAAAATTATTGATTTTTATAAAATGAATACATCAAAAGAAAATTATGATTACTATTTTATTGAGGGAGCAGGTGGATTATTTGTCCCATTAACAGAAAATTTACTCTATATTGATTTAATAAAAGAATTTAACTGTGAAGTAATTTTAGTTGCAAGGACAAATCTTGGGACTGTTAATCATACTCTTTTGTCAATTGAGGCATTAGAAAAAAGATCAATTCCAATAAAAGGAATAATTTTAAATGAAGTTTTTGAAACAGATAAAAAAATGATTGAAGAGAATAAAAATATGATTGAAAAATTTTCTGGGTTTAAAGTCTTAACTGTTATAAGAAAAAATCAGGAAAAAATTTTTCATATTGAGTTATAATTATTAGGCTGAAGGCGTCAGGCAAGCATCAAAAAAATATTAGGTGCTCTGGGAGTCGGGAAATGTTCAATGAAAAATGAATAATTAAAAATGAAAAATTATTACGACAACAAATAACTACTAATAACAATGAATAACAATAAATTACTATTAATTACAACAAATAACGATTATCATATTTTCGCATATACGCATCCACGCATTTACGCATGTCCATATTTACAAAACACGGGGCACGAATCCCGAATCCCAAATATAGGAGAGGTGGCCGAGTCTGGTTTAAGGCGCGCGACTCGAAATCGCGTGTGGAGGTAAAACTCCATCGTGGGTTCAAATCCCACCCTCTCCGTCATTTATTTTTTATAACTTTTTAAATTATTTAGTTTTTTTGTCGCTGTCACATTGATATGTATATTTTACCTCCATTCCCAATATATAAATGTTCTGACAACTTTTTCAAAATTTAGTATTTTTTTTATAATAGTCTGGATATGGATTAACATCCAATGACAAATGAAGCTAAAATTGTAAATAAAATAGAGTCATTAGATGCAGAAATTGATGAATTTATTTTAAAAATTGCCTGAATTTAAATTATTGAAAAATTTAAGTTCTTTACCTTTAAAACAGGCTATCAAAAAACGCATTTCAAATGGAAAATATATTGAAGAAAGATATAGTTAAGAAATAAAAGAATAGTTAATTCCATAAAGAAACCGATTAGTTAAACATCGCCGAGTATTTTTAGAAAGAGGTGTCCATCCTAAAGGGTATTCTAAAATAAGAAGAATTACTAACAAAAAAATAGATATAAAAAGTTTGAGTTTCATAATTTAAACTAATTAACTCTACCTTTTATATTTTTTTCGGTAAATATGATATTCTTTCAACCAAAAATTTTCGATCATCAAATAGAAACCTCATAGCATCTTGAATATCTTTCTTATAAAGTCCAGCTCCAGGATCTTGAGAATATCCTACAACTCTAAAACCCTTATAATATATATCTAAAGCTGGATCTGAAAGGTATCTCCTATGGTCATAATAATAAGAGTGTGTTTCTTTTGCGACTTTAAATTGATTTTCCTCATTAAATCCAGAGATATCAATAAGGTATAAATCAAGTTTAACACCATATTCTTCTTTAATCCTATCAGCAATTTTTTTTGCTAATATCATTAAACCTATGATGTGATTATTTCTATTAGTCATTGTTTTAGAATTATACCACATAATTATATGGTTTCCGCCATTATATGATTTAAATGGTTCTTTAATAGAAAAAAATTCATCATCTCTCTTTTCTTTCTTAATTGGCAACCAAGACATAATCTCATCTTGATATTTCTCAGGGTTGATAGCTACATTAAACTCAACATCATAGAGATTAAACTTTGGAAAATCATATTCTTTTTTCTTAAAAGGAACATTTCCTATATATTTAATATCCTGTGCAAAAATCTCATTGTTTAACAAGGAGTTAATCTTTTCTGCTAAAGTAGGATATTGATTCTGTTGAGAAACAACTATCTGCTTAGGTTCTTTAGGAACAACATACTTATTTATTAAATCTCCAGCATAATTTAATACAGCCCAAATTCCAGCAGTAAGTAATATTTTTTGAAATAAACCTAATACTTTTTTATTGTTTAAAATATCAATTCTAATCATGTTGTCTCAAAAAATAAAATATTTTTCAAACAATGTCAATGAAAATTTCTGATTAATAATATATAGTTACACAATTTTAAAATAAATCCCCATAGATAAATGTTAATAAAAAATAAATTGAAAAAATTAAATTACTTTGATAAATTGTTAATATGAAATTAAAAAATCTTCCAATTGGTCAATCTTCTTTTGAAAACATTATAAAAAATAATCAAATTTATGTTGATAAAACCAAAAGAATTTATGAATTAATAACTTCAACGCAGTTTAATTTTTTATCCCGTCCAAGAAGATTTGGGAAATCATTACTTGTATCAACTCTTAAAAATATTTTTCTTGGAAATAAAGATTTATTTAAAGGACTGTGGATTTATAATTCAGACTGGGAATGGGAAAAACATCCTGTAATTGTAATTGATTTTAACTCTATTGTTACTGACACAGTAGAAAATTTAATCTATTCTATAGGAAAATGTTTTGATAATAAGGCAAAGGAATTTGGAATATCCCTTGAAGAAAGTCTTTTAAAGTTAAAATTTAAGGAACTTATAGTAAAAGTTTACGAAAGGACAAAAAAAGAAGTAATAATTTTAGTGGATGAATATGACAAGCCGATAATCTCCCATCTTGGAGAAGGAGAAGAGAGATTAGATATAGCGAAGAAAAATAGAGAGGTGTTAAAAAGTTTATTTGGGACAATGAAGGATGAGCAGGTAATAAGCAGGTTGAGATTTGTATTATTAACAGGAGTGAGCAAATTTTCAAGAGCAGGAGTATTTTCTGACCTTAATAATCTCAATGACATTTCAATGGATTCAATTTACAGTGATATTTTAGGAATAACTGAAGATGAACTTGAAAAATATTTTCATGATTACATTAAAGTTTGCGCTAATGAATTTGGAATAACATATGAGAAAATGAAAGAAAAAATAAAAGACCATTACAATGGATATAGATTTTCAAGGAAAAATGTAAAAGTTTACAATCCATTTTCAATATTAAATTTTTTTAGTAAAAGAGAGATCAAAAACTACTGGTTTGAGAGTGGTACGCCAACATTCTTGATTAAATTAATTAAAGATAAAAACTTTTATCTTCCACAAGCAGAGAATCTTTTAGTTGAGGAAAGCATATTTTCAACCTATGAACTTGAACATCTAAATCCATCTGCTTTACTATTTCAGACAGGCTATTTAACAATAAAAGATTACGATTTTGAAACAAATGAGTATGTGTTGAGTTATCCTAATAAAGAGGTGAAATATTCGTTTTTAAAGATACTTTATAAAAGTTATGTAGAAGAGTATGATGGAGAGAATCTCTATTTAAAATTAGGCAAATATTTACGAGCTGGAGATGTGGAAAGTTTTATTGAAACTGTAAAGTCAATATTTGCAGGAATTTCTTACAGTGTAGGAAGCAAATTAAATGAGGCAAATTTTCATACAATATTTTATTTAATGGTAAATGCAGGTGGGACACCAGCAGAGATGGAACTTTTAACATGTGAAGGAAGGATAGATATGGTAGTGGAAACAAAGGACAGAATTTACATAATGGAATTCAAATGCAATCAAAGTGCCGAAAAAGCAATAGAACAAATGAAAGAAAAAAACTATGCAGAAAAATATAAAAATAAAGGCAAGGAAATAATTTTACTTGGAATAAATTTTGACACTAAAAAAAGAAATATAGCTGATTGGAAGAAATTTATATTGTCTAAATTTTAGTTTTGAGAAATATTATTTTGAAGTTGGCGGTAAGAATAAGAATTTTTAACAGATTAAAGATTTAGCTATTCAATTCCTTTATGGTTATTTGGTTTTCTATATTAAATCATTGACTTAATTTTTTATTCATTTTATATTCGCTTTTCATGTACTATGAAAACTTAATTCCAGAAAGTGAAATTTCATTTAGAATAAAAAAATTTCAAAAAAAATTAAAAGAATTAGACATCCCTGTTGCAATTATCTATTATCCAGTAAATTGTTATTATTTTTCAGGAGCTCTACAGGATGAAATTTTAATTATTTATGCTGATAAAGAATCTATCCTTCTTGTTAGAAGAGATATTGAAAGAGCTTGGAAAGACTCATCAATAAAAAATATTTATTCTTTAAAATCACTAAAAGTATTAAAAGAATATATAAAAGAAAATAAAATTGGAATTGAGTTTAACAATATTACATATTCAGAGTTTTTAAAATTTAAAGCTATTTCCCCAGATGCTAATTGGGTTAATATTTCTGAAATTATTGACAATCAAAGAGCTATAAAAAGTGAATATGAAATATCATTAATGAGAAAAGCAGGAGAAATTGCTAAAAAAGTATATTTAGAAGCAGCCAATTTTTTAAAAGAAGGAATTACAGAAATAGAATTTGCTGGCATTATGGAATCTATTGCAAGAAAGTATGGGCATGAAGGTGTCTTAAGAACAGGAACATTTAGATTTGAATCTTATACTTCTCATATAATGAGTGGGGTGTCAGGAACTTATACAACTAAAACAGCTACTCCAACAGGTGGAATTGGATTATCTCCTGCATTTCCATGTGGAGCCTCTTTTAAAAAAATTAAAAAAGGTGAACCAATTTTAGTAGATTTTGGAATTTGTTACATGGGATATCAAGTTGATGAAACAAGAATATTCTGTATTGGTGAGCCTGATGATGAATTTCAAGATTACTACAATAAAATCTTAATAATTGAAAATGAAATTTATAAGAATTTAAAACCTGATGTGAATGGTGCAGAACTTTTTA
>JALVYZ010000283.1 GCA_027037705.1 bacterium
TATAAAATTACTACTAATAACCATGAATAACAAAAGACTAACACCATCACCAGTACTAACACTAATTTTTTTATTCTTTAATATCTCATTATTCGCAAAATTTGGCCTTAATCCTGAAGGTGTTATTAATTCATTTAATCCACGTGGACAAAAATTAATAGCACTAACATTTGATGCCTGTGACGGTAAATATGATAAAGAATTAATTGATTTCTTAATAAAACATAAAATAAAAGCTACTCTCTTTATTAGCGGTAAGTGGATAAAAAAAAATAAAGACTTCCTAAAAAGACTATCAAAAATCAAACACTTTGAGATTGAAAATCACGGACTAACTCATAGACCTCTATCTATAGACTGTAAAAGCACTTATGGAATAAAGGGGACATGTTCAAAAAAGGAAATAATTGATGAAGTTGTTAAAAATGAACAATTAATTAGAAGACTTATTGGAGTAAAAACAAAATTTTTTAGAGCAGGGACAGCTCATTATGATACTGAAGCAATAAAAATTGTAACTAATCTTGGCTATAAAATAATTGGATTTTCTATAAATGCAGATTTTGGAGCTACAGCTAATGTAAATACAATAGTAAACCAATTAATGAAAGTAAAACCTGGTTCAATTATTATTGCGCATATGAACCATCCTGAAGGAAAAACATATGAAGGCTTTAGAAAGGCATATCCTTATCTAATAGAAAGGGGATATAAATTTGTAAAACTTGAAGAAGTTATTAAATGTAAAAGATAAAATAGGAGTAAAAATGGTTAAAAAATATGCTTATGCTGTTTTAGATAGAGAACCAATAGATTTATCAATTATAAATGGGCAATTGATAAATGTATATTTAGATGAAATAATTTCAGATACAATGGTATGCATAAAAGACCACAAAATAGTTTATGTTGGCAAATACGATGAAGAACTTATTAAAAATTCAAGAAATGTTATTGATGCAAATGGGAAATATATATCTCCTGGATTAATTGAAGCTCATACACACATTGCACAGATTTTTAGACTCTGTGATTTTTCAAAGGTCTCATTATTTAATGGAGTTACAACAGTAATAACTGAATGTGGTGAATTTGGCGCCACAACAGGTGGGGAAGGCATTAGAGAATTTTTAAAGGATTGTGAAATACAACCTATAAATTTATATGTTGTACTACCTCCTTTAACTCCACCTTTTCCAGAATTTGAATCATGCAAAGGGATTACTCTTGAGGAATATAAAGAACTTTTGCAACATGAAAGAGTGCTTGGATTAGGTGAGTTTTACTGGAATAGAATTTTAGATTTTAAAGATTTTTATGAAAAAATTATTGATTATACTTTTAAACTTGGAAAATTTGTTCAGGGACATTCATCAGGTGCTAAAGGTAGAAAACTAAATGCTTACATTGCCACAGGAATAAAAAGTTGTCATGAACCAATCACAGTTGAGGAAGTATTAGAGAGAATTTCTCTTGGATTACATGTTGTTTTAAGAGAAGGGGCTGTTAGATGTGATTTTTCAAATGTATATAAGTTTAAAGACAAATTAAAAGATATGAGAATGGTATCAATTTCAACTGACGGAGTTACTCCATTATGGTTAATTAAATATGGAACTTTAAAAGAAATTGCGAAAAGAGCAATGAATTTTGGTTTTAATCCAGTAGAAATTATAAAAATGTTGAGTCTTAATGCTTCGTATGTATTTAATCTTCATGACAAAAAAGGAGCAATTGCTCCAAATAAAGATGCAGATATTGTAATTTTTGATAATCTTCAAAATTTTGATGTTGACACTGTTATTGTTAATGGAAAAGTTAAAATTTTCAATAAAGAGATAAAAACTGAATTCAAAATGCACAACTATTCTGAAAAATTAAAAAATGTTATTAAAATAAAAAAAGTAAATCCTGAAGATTTTATTTATCATTCTAACGAAAAAAAGGTTAAGGTTAATACAATAAAATATCTTGAATTTTTACTAACAGGCCTTGAAGAAGTAGAACTTGAAGTTAAAAATGGCAATATTCAAGCATCCCCAAATAAAGGGATTTTAAAGTATTGTAGAATAGATATTCATGGCTCAAATAGGATTGTAAAAGGATTTATAAAAGATTTAGGAATAAAAAATTTAACATATTGTTCAAATTTTAATTGGGATGCATATCAACTTTGCGTAATAGGCTCAGATGAAAAAGATATGGCAATCTCTGTTAATAGATTAAGAGAATTACAAGGTGGAATTGTTATTGTAAATAAAGGTAAGATTATTGAAGAAATACCAATGCCAATTGGTGGAATAATGTCTGAATTACCATTAGAGGAACTTGCAAAAAAGGAAGAAAGAGTGAATAAAATATTATGGGATGATGGATGCAGGATGCAAAATCCTTTTTTATGGATGCAAACTTTGTCTTTTACAGGATTACCTTACTATAAATTAACAGATAAAGGTCTTATTGATATTAGAAAACAAAAATTTTTAGATATTATTAAATAAATTCTTTAAGCCATTTAATTGTTCTTCATTTAATTCAGGACAATCTTCAATTTCATATTCACCTTGAGATAACTTTGTAGCAAAAACAAAACAGGTTGGTTCACCACATTTTTTACAATTTGTTTTAGGAAGAAGTTTATAAATATCCATTGCTTTTGGAGGCTGTTTACGCTTATAATCAGGTGTAATTTCATCCTTTTTTTCATAAATTTCATTTAAAAATTTTACCACTTTTTCTGCCAAATTTTTACCTTCTTCTTGACTCTTTATTCGAGCAATCATAACTTTATCATTTGATACAGAAACTTTATGATTTTCAAATGTAAATACAAATGTGTTTGCTTTAGGATCATAAATTGCTTTTTTGATATAACCATTCAAATATGGTAAAAAATCATTTAAATTTTTACCAACTTCACATGTTAACTTCCATTCTTCACTACCAATTTCACATGGAATTGGATCAAATTTTAAGGTGTAATTATCAATTAAAGACATTTTAAATACCTCATAAGATGTGATTTAAACTTATATTGTAAATTTGCACTATTATACAAAATTAAAAAAGTCAAGAAAAAAATTTTAAAATCTCAGATTCAAACTTTTTGTTTGCAAAATCTTTAATAGATTTTTGAAACTCTTTATATGATTTAATGAATTCTTTTGCAAAATCAGTTAATTGTGCTCCTCCTCTTTCAATACCACCTTTCTTTTTTATTAAAAGTATCTTTCCAAATTTTTCTTCAGCTCTTTTTAAAATTCTATGCGCTTTTGAATAAGACATATGCAAATTTTTTGCAGCTTTGTTGATTGAACCTGTTTTTTCAATTTCTTCAAGTAACCATACAATCCCAATTCCAAAAAATCCTCTATTATTATCATCTGCAATGCTAATTTTTACTTTTAGTTTCATTATAAATATTTTACAACTAAATCTCCAACTTCTTCTGTTGTATAACCCATTTTTCCTGCTGATAAACTTTTTAAATGGTCTTTTATAACTTTCATTACACTTTTTTCAATTCTATTTGCATAGTTTTCTTCCCCAAAATTCCTTAACATCATTTCAGCTGCCATTATTGCAGCTAAAGGATTTATCATTCCTTTTCCAGCATATTTTGGAGCAGAACCACCAATAGGTTCAAACATTGATACTCCTTCAGGGTTTATATTTCCTCCAGCAGCTATACCCATTCCACCTTGAATCATTGCACCAAGGTCAGTTATAATGTCGCCAAACATATTATCTGTAACAATTACATCAAAATTTTCTGGATTTTTAACCATCCACATACATACAGCATCTACATGACCATATTCGGTTTTTACATCTGGATAATTCTCTGCTAATTCATTAAAAACTCTATTCCATAAGTCAAATGCATAAGTTAAAACATTTGTTTTACCACATAAAAGCAATTTTTTATCTTTATTTCTTTTTTTTGTATATTCAAAAGCAAATCTTAGACATCTCTCTACACCCATATAAGTATTTATAGATTCCTGAATAGCTACTTCATTCTTTGTCCCTTTTCTCAAAAAACCACCTGCACCAGCATAAAGTCCCTCTGTATTTTCTCTAACTACAACAAAATCTATATCCTCAGGGCCTTTATCTTTTAATGGAGTTTCAACACCTTCATAAAGTTTTATTGGTCTTAAATTTATATACTGATCAAGTTCAAATCTTAATCTCAATAATATTCCTTTTTCCAATATCCCAGGCTTAACATCAGGATGCCCAATAGCACCAAGTAAAATTGCATCAAACTTTTTTAAATCTTCAATTGCAGAATCTGGTAAAACTTCTCCTGTTTTTAAATATCTATCTCCACCGAAATCAAAAAAAGTAAATTCAAACTTTAAATTATCATCCTGAAGAGCCTTTAAAACTTTAACAGCTTCAGCAACTACTTCAGGACCTGTGCCATCTCCAGGGATAACAGCAATATTATATTTAGACATCTTATTTATCCTCCTACCTTAAATTTTTAACCAGCAACTCTTTCAACAACATAATTTAAAAGTCCACCTTTTTTAACAAGCTCCTGCATAAAATCAGGAATAGGTTGTGCTTTAAAAATTTTATTTTTTGTTAAATTTTTTATTTCACCAGTTTGAAAATTTATTTCTAATTCATCCCCTTCTTCAATTTCATCAACAGCTTCTGGAGCCTCTAAAATTGGCAAACCAATATTGAAACAATTTCTAAAAAATATTCTTGCAAAAGACTTAGCAATTACACAAGATATTCCACAAGCTTTAATCGAAATTGGAGCGTGCTCTCTACTTGATCCACTCCCAAAATTTTCTCCTGCTACAATAATATCACCTTTAGACATTTTTTTAACAAATTCAGGATCTGCATCCTCCATACAATGTTTTGCAAGTTCTGCAGGATCCGATGTATTTAAATATCTTGCAGGAATTATTGCATCTGTATCTATATCATCTCCAAATTTCCATGCTTTACCCTTATAAATCATTAAACTTTTCCTCCTGTATTTTAAGATTCATTTTCTTTTTATACAATTTTTACCACAAATTCAACAAGAAAAATAGTTAACTTTTTCAAAAAATTTTAGTATAGAAAATTTTATGGAAATGGAAAATAAAAATCTTACCCCAATGTTAAGACAATATCTTGAAATTAAAAAACAACATCCAGATAAAATTTTATTTTTCAGAATGGGTGATTTTTATGAAATGTTTTTTGATGATGCCAAAATAGCTTCAAAAATTTTAAATATTGCTCTTACAACAAGACATAAAAATCAAGAAAACTATATTCCTATGGCAGGAATTCCTTTTCATGCTCTTTCCAATTACACTCAAAAACTCCTTGATAATGGCTATAAAATAGCAATATGTGAACAGGTAGAGGACCCAAAAAAAGCAAAAACAATAGTTAAGAGAGAAGTTGTAAAAATTTTAACTCCTGCAATTAACAGCGAAATAGATAACCTTGAAAAAAATGAAAATTATTACCTTTGTGCAATAAAAAAAGAACAAAAAGAATTTGAAATTTCTCTACTTGATTTCAGCAATGGCAATTTCTTTTTTGAAGAAAATTTAAATTTGAATCAAATAATTTCTGAAATTGAGAAATTTTTGCCTCGTGAAATATTAATTACCAAAGAAGACTATTCTTTTTTAAAAAAATTTATAAACTTTGAATTATATAAAACAAAAGTAAATTTAATTGGCTTAATTATAGAAAATAAAGATATTGAAAAATGGTTAAAATCTAAAAATTTTCCAGAAAAATTTACTATCAAATCTATATTAAATTACATTTTAGAGAACAATAAATTTATCCCAGATCATATAAAATCTCCAGAAAAATTAAATATTGATAAATTTATGAAAATTGATGAAAATACACTTTTTCATCTTGAAATTTTAACAAACCAAAAAGGAAAAAAAGAAGGAGCTTTATACTCTCTTTTAAATAGATGTTTAACTCCAATGGGCTCAAGAAATTTAAAAAAATGGATAACATATCCTTTAATAGAAAAAGATAAACTTGAAAATAGATATAACTTTATTGCTGAAATAAAAGATAACCCATTATTAAGAAAAAAACTAATAGAAATTTTGAAAGATTTTGGAGATATTGAAAGATTAAATGCAAAATTAGCATTGAAAAGCATTTTGCCAGAGGAGTTAATTAACCTTAAAAACTATCTTAAAATAGTGCCTTCTTTGAAGAATATTTTGAACTCAATGTCTTCTTCTCTTTCTAAAGAATTATCAAAAAACTTAATATTCCTTGATGATGTAGTCTCAATTATTGAAAAATATATTTTACCAGAACCTTCAAATAATTTAAATGAAGGAGATTATATTAATACAGGAATTAATGAAGAGCTTGATGAATTAAGACAGATAAAAAGAAATTCAAAAAAATGGTTACTTGAATATGAACAAAAGCTAAAAGAAGAACTCAATATTCAAACATTGAAAATAAAATTTAACAAAATATTTGGCTACTTCATTGAAGTATCAAAGAAAAATGCTGAATTAATTCCTGAAAATTTTATAAGAAAACAAACTCTGGTATCTTCAGAAAGATACATCACAGAAGAATTGAAAGAATTTGAAGAAAAAATATTAACTGCTGATGAAAAAATTTCAGAAATTCAGAAAAAGATATATTCTTTAACATTAAGTAAACTTTCAAATTTTTGTACTGAAATTAAGAAAATTTCTGATGCAATTTCAGTAATTGATATTTTATTAGGATTTACAATTTTAGCTATTGAAAGGAATTATTGCAAGCCACAAATTAATGAAAACAATAAAATCGAAATTATAGATGGAAAACATCCTGTTTTAGAAGCTCTTCTTAATGAGGAATTTATACCAAATAACTTAATTATGAATAAAAAAAACAGAATTTTTATAATTACTGGACCTAATATGGCAGGAAAATCAACATATTTACGACAAAACGCTCTTTTACTTATTATGGCTCAAATTGGTTCTTTTGTGCCAGCAAAAAGAATGAATTTTACAATAATGGATAGAATTTTTTCAAGAATTGGTGCAAAGGATAATATTTTAGCAGGTGAAAGTACTTTTATGGTTGAAATGAGAGAAACTTCATATATTTTAAAAAATTTAACTGATAGAAGCTTTGTAATTTTAGACGAAATTGGACGAGGGACAAGCACTTATGATGGAGTTAGCATAGCCTGGTCTATAATAGAATACCTTGCAAATTTAGGAAAAAAAGCATTTATCCTATTTGCAACGCATTACCATGAACTAACATCATTAGAAGAGAAATTTGATAATGTAAAAAATTATTCCGTAGATGTGAAAGAATCTGGTGATAAACTATTATTCTTGAGAAAAATAAAACCAGGTCCAACTGATAAAAGTTATGGGATTGAAGTTGCTTCAATGGCGAAATTGCCAGTAGAAATTATAGATAGAGCTAAGAAAATACTACATGAATTAGAGAAAAAACAGGAAATTAAACCTGCAAAGACTGAAAGAATCATTGTAAAGAAAAGTATTTTTGAAGACGAACTTACAAAAAAAGAGAAGAAAATTATAAAAAAATTAAAAGAAATTGATATTGATAATTTAACTCCTCTTAAGGCTCTTAATTTACTCGATAAATTAAAAAAACAAATTAATTAAATTCACCATTAAAATTGAATTTCTCTATCAAAATATGGATTTTTCCCTGTTGCGCTTAAAGGAATTCCAAGAATTTGATTAATTTCTTCTCCCATTATTCCCATTTCTTTCACAGTTCTTCCTATTGAAAACATAATTCTCGTATCTACATGAATTAAAGATGCTGTATTTATAGCAGAACAAACTGCTATACCTAAATCTACAATATTAAAAAAACAATTAGCTCCATTTTTTTTCATTTCTCCACAGTTTTTAAATCCACAATAAGAACAATATGTTAATCCCAAAGGATTTTTCTTTACTCCTACCAATAAAATTGCTTTGCAACTCTCAAGGCACACACTATCTCTGACAAAAAAAGGAATATTTTCTCTCTTACCAATCTCTTTCATTTTATCTCTAATTTTTTTAATATCATTGTCTGTTACAAGAACAATTTCAATATTATCAACTCCTTTACTTTTTGGAGCTGTTCTTGCAGATATTGCCATTAATTTTGCGGTATTTATTATTCCTTCTAATTCTATCTCTTTTCCAAACTTTAACATTATATCTGCTCCGTTTTGTATGAAAATCTATATCGTTAAAAAATTAATAACTAATTCTTTGGTTATTTTACTCCTTTGAATAATCAATCATTATTCTTGCATCAACTACATCTAATCCTTTTCCATTTTCATGAACAATTACAGGATTTAAATCCATTTCAACTATTTCTGGATATGCTTCAATTATTTCTGAAACAGAAAGCAACAATCTAATTATTGCATTTTTATCATATTTCTTTCCACCTCTAAAACCATTTAAAAGCACTGCACTTTTAACTTCTTCAATCATTTCTTTTGCAGCACTCCTTGAGATTGGGAGAACTCTAAATGATACATCTTTTATTAATTCTACAAAAATTCCGCCAAGACCAAACATAATTACAGGCCCAAACTGATCATCAATTTTTGTTCCAATAATAACTTCAATCCCTTTTTCAGCCATTGGAGTAACTAAAATTCCTCTAATATCAGCATCTTTCTTGTATTTATTAGCATTTTCTATAATCTCATTAAATGCTTCTTTTACTTGTTTCTCTGTTTTTAAATTTAATTTTACTCCACCTGCATCACTTTTATGAACTATGTCAGGGGAAACTATTTTCAAAGCAACAGGCTTTCCAATTTCTTTAGCAAATTGCCATGCTTCCTCTGGTGTTTTTGCCAATTTTTCTTTTGGAACTGGGACTCTATGTAATGATATCAATTTCTTTGCTTCAGGTTCTAATAGTAATTTTCTTCCTTCCTTTAAAGCATTCTGTATTATTTCTTCACCTTCAATTTGCGCCTTTTTTCTGTAATTAAGAACAAAATTAACTTCTCTATGATATGAACGTAAATAATTCCCATAAAAACATAAATTTTTCATGCATTCACATGCAACTTCTAAGGAATCATAAACTGGAATGTTGTAATATCTCATAAGTTCCAAGGAATGTGGCTTCATAAAAGCATATAAACTATGACAAATAATAGGTTTTCTATATTTTTTAACCATTTTCCCCATTTGATGGGCAGCATCTTCTTCTTGAAATTTTAAAATATCTGCAAATCTAATAGCATAACCACCAAATAATCCAACTAACAATA
>JALVYZ010000284.1:0-2096 GCA_027037705.1 bacterium
AGTTTTTTTGATAATTTTTCAGCAGATTCTATTGTTGGCATATATATCATGTTATGAATTTTTCTAACTTTTCCATCTTTTTTATAAATAGAACTTATTTCACCGCCTAAAATAAACTGCACTTTATATTTAGAATTTTTTAGCTGAAAAAAACCACTTCCAACATCTTCCAATTTATCTTTCAACTCTTTTAACCATTCTGGATGTATAAAATCACCTGTGACAACTAAGTCTATACCTTTTATTTCACAAACTTCAGCAATTTTTTCTAAATTCATATCTTTTGATGTAGCTCTTGAGTATTTTGAATGGATATGAAGGTCTGCAGTAAACATTAGAAAAGAAATCTCCTCATATTAACATTTAAAACTAATCCAACAAGACAATAAGATATAAAAAGGGATGTCCCTCCATAACTTATAAATGGCAGTGGTATCCCAACTACAGGGAGTAATCCAATTACCATTCCAATATTAATAAAAAACTGCCAGAAAAAGAGAAACATTATACCAACAACAAGTAGAGAGCCAAAACTATCTTTTGAATTTTTTGCAATATTTAATCCATTTACTAAAAAAAGAAAAAAAACAAAAATTAGTAGCAAACATCCAATTAATCC
This sequence comes from bacterium, assembly GCA_027037705.1. Taxonomy (GTDB): domain Bacteria; phylum DYJV01; class DYJV01; order DYJV01; family JALVYZ01; genus JALVYZ01. The sequence goes on from JALVYZ010000284.1 coordinate 620, forward strand.
TAATTCCTCTCCAATTACTGAAAAAATAAAATCTGTATGATGTTCTGGTAAAAAAGCCAATTTATTTTGAGTTCCTTTTAAGTATCCTTTACCAAATATCTTACCAGAACCAATAGCAATTTTAGACTGAATTATATGATATCCAGCTCCAAGAGGATCTCTTTCTGGAAAAATAAATGTTAGAATTCTTTTTTTCTGATAATCTTTTAAAAAATGCCAGGAAAAAGGAATAAAAATTACTGAGAATATTAAAATTTTTATAAATGTTGACTTTTTTATTCCTACAAAAAGAAACATACTCACAGCAACAAATAAAATTAATAAACCAGAGCCAAGGTCAGGCTGCTTAATTACCAATAGTACAGGTATCAACACCATTATAACAGGTTTTAATAATTCAATTAATGTAAAACTTCTATTTTCTTGAATTTCATCAAAATATTTTGCTATTATAACTATTGTAGTTAACTTTAATAACTCTGAAGGTTGAAAATTTATAAAGCCTAAATTAAGCCATCTTTGAGCTCCCATACTCTTTTTTCCAATAATTAAAACTAAAACTAACAATATCAAAGTTAATGCATACAATATATAAGCATATTCTTTTAAAATCTGGTAATTAAAACACATAAAAAATATCATTCCACAAATACTTATACCCCACCATATAAGTTGCTTTTTAAAATATAAAAATGAATTATAAGTATATGTAGCACTAAATATCTCCATTAAACCAAATGCTGTTAAAATAAATGTCAATAAAATTAAACTCCAGGAGATATTTTGAAAAAATCTTCTATCTATTTGAAACATCTTTCACCTTAAAGTAATATTTTATTAATTTCTTAGCTAAAGGTGCTGCACCACTACCTCCATGTCCTCCATGTTCGACCAATACAGCAATAACAATTTTAGGGTTTTTACTTGGAGCATAAGCAACAAACCATGCATGGTCTCTTTGTTCATAAGGAATTTCAGAAATATTTTTAACTCTTTTTTCACCCAACTTTCTCACCTGTGCTGTGCCAGTTTTTCCTGAATATTCAAAATTTTTTAATCTTTGAGAATATGCTGTTCCATGAGGTTCATTAACAACTTTATATAATGCAGTCTTAATAATTTTCCATATTCTTCGAGAATAATGTAGTTTTCTCACAACTACAGGATTATATTTTTTAAAAATTTTTCCTTCTGGTGTTACAATCTTATCAACAATAAGAGGTTTATATAATGTCCCTTCATTAGCTATTGTAGCATATACTCTTGCCATCTGTAAAGGAGTTACAAGATCAAACCCCTGTCCAATTGCGCAAGAAGGAGTTTCTCCAAGATACCATTGCTCATGGAACCGCTTTAATTTCCAACTACTATTTGGCATTAGTCCACTTCTTTCTCCTGGCAATGCTATTTCAGTTTTGAAACCAAGACCCAAATTAATAGCTGTTTTATATATATTATCAATTCCTGTATCCAAACC
>JALVYZ010000284.1:2106-2837 GCA_027037705.1 bacterium
TTTATCAATTACTTTATTAACTAAAGCAGAAATAGCTGTTATAACTTTGAAAGTTGAACCTGGAGGATATTCTCCACTTATTGCTTTATTGGTTAATGGATGCATTTTATTTTTTATTAGAGCTAACCATTCTTCTTTTGAAATTCCTTTTGCAAATTCATTTGGATCAAATCCCGGGGTAGAGACCATACATAAAATTTTCCCATTTTTTGGATCTATTGCTACAATAGTTCCAGATTTTCCTTTTAACAACTCATAAGCTTTTTTTTGTAAATTTATATCAATTGTTAGATAAATATTATCCCCAGGTTTTGAATCTACTATTTTCAAAACTGACAATTCTTTACCTTTTGCATCAACTTTTAGTATTTTATATCCTGGAGTCCCAATTAAAATTTTATTAAAAAATTTTTCAACTCCAAATTTACCTATAAAATCACCTGGCTCTAAAAATTTATATTTTTTTAATTCCTCTTTTGAAATCTCTTGAACATAACCTACCACATGAGAAGTAATTTCAGAATATGGATAATATCTAACTGGATCAAAAGATATATAAATTCCTGGTAAAAAGTAAGACAAACTTTCTAATTTTGATATAATTCCCCAATCTAAATTATGTACCAATTTAATGTTTTCTTTAAAAATGTTTTCTTTTACCTTATTTTTTAATTCTTTAAATGGTATATTTGTAAATTTAGAAATAAGTAATAATTCCTTATCTAAATTTT
>JALVYZ010000285.1 GCA_027037705.1 bacterium
TTTTGCAATAATTGGTCCATCAGCAATAGGATCATTAAAAGGTAATCCAATTTCAACAAAATCAATCTTTGTATCTTTTATTAATTCTAAAATTTTAACATATTTCCCCAAATCTGGGTATCCTCCAACTATATATATCCCTTTCATGGTCTCTCCTTTAATTGAATATGCGTAGATGGGTACATGCGTTACTACGAAAATAATTTAAATTTTCGCATCGACACATTACCGCATTTACCACTTCATACTCCCGACTCCGCACTCCTGACTAATTATTTCCAAATCTTTATCTCCTCTTCCTGAAAGATTAATTAATACTATTTTATTCCTAAATTCCTCTTTGTTTTTTAAAACATATCCAATTGCATGAGATGATTCTAAAGCAGGGATTATTCCTTCCAATTTACAAGTTTCATAAAAACCAAATAACGCATCTTCATCAGTTGCTGACACATATTTTACTCTATTGGTATTTTTTAAATATGCATGTTCAGGTCCAACTCCTGGGTAATCAAGACCTGCTGAAATTGAATGAACTTCCTTTATTTGAAAATTTTCATCCTGTAAAACATATGACAAACTTCCCTGAAAAATTCCCTTTTTACCTTTGCTTATACTCATAGCATGATGATTTTCATTTATTCCACCAGCTTCAACACCTATTAATTTTATATTGTCATTTAAAAAAGCTTTGAAAATTCCAATAGCATTACTGCCACCACCTATACAAGCAATGATATAATCTGGAAATTCCCCAATTCTATAAAAAAATTTTTTAGCTTCCTTTCCTATTACAGATTGGAAGTACGCCACAATCTCTGGAAATGGATAGGGTCCTACAACTGAGCCAATCACATAGTGAGTATAATCATAGGTAGAAACCCAATCTCTTAAAGCCTCACTTACAGCATCTTTTAAAACCTTTGTCCCTGTTTTTACTATTTTTATTTCAGCTCCAAGAAGTTTCATTTTATCAACATTTACTTTCTGCCTTTTAGCGTCAATTTCCCCCATATAAATTGTGCAATCAAGTCCAAGTAAAGCTGATGCTGTAGCAGTTGCCACTCCGTGTTGACCTGCTCCAGTTTCAGCAATAACTCTTTTCTTTCCTATAAATTTTGTTAGTAAAGCCTGACCAAGAGTATTATTGATTTTGTGGGCACCAGTATGGAGTAAATCTTCCCTTTTAAAATAAATTTTCATATTGTATTTTTTTGACAGGTTTTCACAAAAATAAACTGGAGTTGGTCTTCCTGCATAATTTTTTAAAAAATAATCAAGTTTGTCTTTAAATTTTTTGTCTTTTTTTAATTTTTTAAAACTTTCTACAAGTTCATCAAGACATGGAATTAATGTTTCAGCAACAAATTGTCCACCAAATTCCCCATAAAATCCTCTCATTCTTCTCCTCTTTTCACACTTTTTATAAATTTTTTCATTAAATTAAAATCTTTTGTTCCATCTATCTCTACTCCACTTGAGACATCCACTCCAAAAGGTTTTATTTTTTGAATTACTTTTTTAACATTATCTGGATTTAAACCACCTGCAATAATTAATCTATCTCTATAATTTAAAATCCAACTCGGGAACTCTCTGAATATTCCATCTCCTTTACTTTTATCATATAAAAGATATTTCCAATTATTATCTAAAGGCCTATTCTCTGTAGCAAAAATAAGATTTTTACAATTACATTTTTCATAAACTTGCAAAAAATCAGCATAATTTTTAAATTTAATCACATCTTTACAATAGAGACTCACTGCAACTGTTAAAATTTTTCCTTTTGCAAAGTTAAACATTTTAATTGAGTTATAAAAATCTACAAATCTTTTACTCTTTTCATATACCACCAATCCAATAGCTGTAAAACCAAGTTCAATTGCCCATTCAATTTCTTCAATTTTTTTTATTCCACATACCTTTACAAACATGAATAAAATTCCTCAAATTTTTCTTTTAAATTTTTAGTTTTCATCAATGATGTCCCAATTAAAAACGCATCTGCTCCTGCATTCTTAAAATCTTCTATATCCTTTTTAGTTTCCATTCCACTTTCTGCAATTTTTAAAAAATCTCCATTTAATTTTTTTAAAATTTCTTTTGCTCGTTTTTTTTCAATTTCCATTGTATTAAAATTCCTTGAATTTACTCCAATAATTTCAGGACAAAATTTTTTTATTCTAAAAAAATCATCATAATTGTGAATTTCAAATAATATTCTTAATTTTAAATCTCTTATAAAATTAACAAGATAATCAAGCATTTTATCATTGAGGATAGACACAATTAAAAGGATAAAATCTGCTCCGCAATTATAAGCATTTTCAATTTGAACTTTGCTTATTATAAAATCTTTACATAAAACAGGCAAATTCACACTTTCAGATACTTTTTTTAAATCGTCAAAACTTCCTCTGAAAAATTTTTTATCAGTTAAAACGCTTATTGCACCAGCTCCATATTTTTCATAATATTTGGCTCTTTTTTCAACTTTTATATTGAGATTAATATCCCCTTTGGATGGAGAGGCTTTTTTTATTTCAGCAATAATTGGCCTTTTTCTTAAAAATTCAATTACATTTAATACTTTCTTTTTTCTTTTAATTTTAATTCGTTTTAAATTTTTTATTTCTTCTTCTTTGTATTTAATTATATCTTTAAACAGCATAAATCTTATCCTTTATGTTATAATCTTTTTGAATTTTGCTTTTACCCTGCTTTTAATAATTCTTTTTCATTCATTTTCAAAAAATTAAACTTCTCCAATACATTTCCTGATTTTATTAATTCATAGCCATACTCAAATCCTTCTTTTAAAGAATTTAAATTTTTCATTTTAAAAAATATAATTGCAGAATTTAATGCAACAATTTTTGCGAAATTTTCATCTTCACCAGAAATTGCTTTATAAAAGACCTCCTTTGCCTCATTTTCATTTTTTACAACAGGCATTTTAAATGGTTCAAAGAAATCTTCTGGATTAATTGTAAATCCAATAATTTCATCATTAATCTCAATACATTTTGTTGGAGCATAAGAGGATATTTCATCATAACCGTCTTCAGAAGAGTAAATTACAATGTTTTTTCTTTTTAACTTTTTAACAGCTTCGACAATATCATTTAATTTATCTTTTTTTCCAACTCCTACAATTTGAAAATCAGGTTGAGCTGGATTTATAAATGGGCCAATAAAATTAAAAATGGTTGAAACTCCAAGTTTTTTTCTAACTTGGCCAACATTTTTTAATGAGGGATGATAGTATGGAGCAAATAAAAATACGAATTTCTTTTCATAAAAATATTTTTTTGCTTCTAACAGATCCATTTTTACTGGAATATTAAACTTTTCAAGTATATCAGCAGAACCTATAAATCCACTTTGAGCAGTATTCCCATGTTTTGTAACTGGAATCTCTCCAGCATTTACTGTTATTGCCACTGCTGTTGAAATGTTAAAACATCTTTTACCATCTCCACCAGTTCCACATGTATCAACTGATTTAAAAGAACCCTTTGGAAATCTCTTTTTAAAAAGGTCAAGAACTTTTATTGCTCCTGCAATTTCATCTGGAGTTTCACCTTTTAATTTTAACGCAATTAAAATATTTGCTACTTCATTACTCTCAACTTCTCCTGTTAAAATTTTTTCAAATAAAAATTGAGACTCTTCAAAACTTAAATTTTCCTTTTCAAATAATCTTTTCATAATCTTTTTAACTTTCATCTTTACCCCTCCTTAAAATTTTTATAAAAATCAACTTATTATCCTTCAACCTTCTACCTTCCCCCTTCCACCTTTATTTTTGTATTTTCACAAAAATTTTTAAAATTTTTAATTATTTGCTCTCCAAATTCACTAAAATAAGATTCTGGATGAAACTGTACGCCAAATAACATTTTATCTTTATCTTCTATTGCCATTATTTCTTTATCTGATATAGATTTTGCTTTTATTAATGGTGAATCTTCAGGGATTTCCACAGCAAGAGAATGGTATCTTACAGAGTTAAAAAATTCTGGGATATTTTTAAATAATATTGAATCTCTAATAATTCTTATTTTATCAATCTTGCCATGCTTTATTGTCTTTGCTTTTTTTATTTTATATCCGAGGAAAAATCCTATACACTGCATCCCAAGGCACACTCCTAAAAAAGGAATTTTCCCAGAATATTTCTCAAGATATTTTATTGAATTTGCAGAATTTTCTGGGCGTGATGGTCCAGGAGAAATGATTATTCCATTAAGATTATTAATATTGACTATTTCATCATCATTTTTCTTTACAACAACATTAAGACCACATTTTACACATAAAGCATATAAATTGTATGTAAATGAATCATAATTATCAATAAGCAAAAACATTGTTTTTCTCCATTTGTGTTATAAAATTTATAGCACTAAAAATTGCTTTTAATTTTCTGTCTATTTCTTTTAATTCATTTTCTGGAGAACTATCTGCAACTATGCCTGCACCTGCTCTTGAAATAGTTTTTTCTTTTTCAAAAAATGCACTTCTAATTGTTATGCATGTATCAAGTGAATGATTGTAATTTATGTAACCTACACAGCCAGAATAGAATCCTCTTGTCGATTCTTCATATTCTGAAATTAACTCAATAGCTCTAACCTTTGGAGCTCCTGATACAGTACCAGCAGGAAAGGTTTTTAAAAAAAGTTGAAATGGAGTAACATTATTTTTTAATCTACCTATTACTTCTGAAACAATATGAATAACATGTGAATAAACTTCTGTGGAGAATGCAGTTGTGACCTTCACAGAATTTATATCGCATCCCTGATAAAGGTCATTTCTTGCGAGGTCTAAAAGCATTAAATGTTCTGAAATCTCTTTTTCATCATCCAAAAGCGCTTTTTTAATTTTTTCCAAATCTTTCCCAACTGGATATGTTCCTGCTATAGGTTTTAATAATGCATATCTATTTTTAACTTTGAGGTGAGTTTCTGGAGATGAGCCAGCTAAAACTTTATCGTTAAATTTAATGAAAAACATATATGGAGAAGGATTTATGTTTCTTAAAGCTCTATAAAAAGAAAATGGATTAACTTTTCCATAAACTGTATATTTTCTTGATAATACTACCTGAATTGCTTCACCATTAATTATTTCATCCTTAATGCTGTTAATTTTATCAAGAAATTTGATATCTTGATATTCTTTTTCAATAGTTAAGGTTGAAGGTGGAAGGTGGGAGGTTGAAGAGTTTTTTTTATTTTTAAATACTTTTTTTGTAAAATCGTTTAGTTTTTCAAGTGCTAAGAAGTAGTTTACATTGTTATCAACACAAATTGCAGCATACAGTTTATTTTTAAAATTATCAAATACAAAAAATTTATTTACTTCAAATACAATAGAATGAATTTCATCAGAAATTTTAATTTTTTTTCTTAGAAAATTCATAAAGTTAACTGTCTCATATCCAAAAAATCCAACTAATCCTCCTGCAAAATCACCAAATTCTTCATTAATAAACTGACTTTTTTCTTGGTAATTTTCATTAATATAATCAATTATGTTTTTGTTGATTTTTTTATAGTCTTCTCCTTTTTGAATAATAACATGGTCCCTTGTACCAATTAATACTTTTTCAGGATTACTTCCAAGGAATGAAAATCTTGAAAATGTTTTATCAATTTTTGTGCTTTCTAAAAGAAATAGATTCTTGCAATAAGAAAGCAATAAAAGGAGATTTACAGGAGTTAATGTATCTGCAAATATCTCTTTATAGATTGTTATTTTTTCATATTTTTCTGATAACTTTAAAAATTCTTCTTTTTCAGGATAGATCATAATCTCCTCCAATTAGGCAAAAAAAAAGCCGTGGGAATTACCCACGGCTTTTAAAATATATAACGATAGAATACACCTACCGCGGGTATTCCCTGAAACTTAAATTATTCCACCACCAGCACCATGTTGAGTTTTGTATAATCATATTATCTCCTTTTCTATTATGGAAAAATCTTATAAATATCCTTTCTATGTGCAATTATTTTAACAAAAATTATTTTATTTATCTTATCAATCTCTAACCCAATTCTATAATCTCCTATTCTTATCTTATATTTATTTTTATAACCTTTCATTTTATTTAAAAAATTCAAAGCATAAGGATTATCTGTAAAAGGTAACTGTTCAAATACTATTCTTTCCACTTTCATTCTTAACTCATCTGGCAATTCTACTAATTTTTTTATGAATTTTTTAGAATATTTTACTTCCCACATTGATTTTTTAATTCATTATAATAATTTAAAGATTCTTCATATGATAAAAAATCTTCTTCTATTTCTTCCATCATTTTTGATAATCCATAATTTTCAATAATTTCTTCTAAAATTTTAAAATCTTCAAATGGTATCTGCACTGCAATAGGATTGTTATTTTCATCATAAAGGATGTTTTTTCTAATTTTTAACATCTTTTCCCCCCTTAAAAATAAAAAAAGCCGTGGGGGATGCCCACGGCTTTTATAATAAACGGATACTATTTATCCGTGGCTATCCCCGAAATCTAAAAATTTTCCACCATGACCACCAGTAATTATTTTTCATCATAATTTGTCTTTATAAAATTTAAAAATTCCTGTCAAGAATTTTATTAAATTTTTGCCAAAAATAAGGAAATGATTTATTTACACATTCATAATTATCAAATTCAATATTTAATCCTGATAATTTAAATAAAGCAAAGCTCATTGCTATTCTGTGGTCATTAAATGTTTCAATCATTATTTTTTTCTTTGTATTTAAAATTTTCTGCTTATTCCCGGAGATTTTTAAAAAATCTTTCCCAGCTTCAACATCAATTCCAATCTTTTTTAAATTTTTCTTTATTGCAAATATCCTATCAGATTCTTTAAATCTCAGATGGCCAATGTTTTTTATTACAGTCTTGCCTTTGGCAATTGATGATAATACCGCTAAAGTTGGCACAACATCAGGCATTTTGTTCATATCCACTTCAATTCCATTTAATTCTCCTGGGAATACCTTTATAGAATTATCAGTAATTTCCACTTTTGCTCCCATTTTTTTTAGAACATTTATAAAATTTTTATCTGGTTGTAAGGAATTGTTATAATTAATGTCTTCAACAACAATTTCCCTATTTAAGAAAAATGGAACTGAAAGAAAATAAGATGCTGATGAAAAGTCACCTTCTATTATGTATTTTTGAGGTTTATAGGTGGAAGGTGGAAGGAAGAAGGTTGAAGAGTTTTTTATTACTTTTACTCCAAAGTCTTCCATTACTTTTAATGTAATATCAATGTATGGCTTTGAGGGAATATCTTCATTTATAACAATTTTAACGCCATTTTTAAATAATACTCCTGATAAAAGTAAAGATGACACAAACTGACTACTTTTTGAGGAGGAGATTTTTAAGGTGGAAGGTGTTAGCCGAGCATCTAATATATTAGGTGCTTGGTTGAAGGTTGATGATTTTTTAATTAAAACAGGAGGAAAGCCTTTTTTTTCAAGATATTGTATATTAAAACCGACAGATTTCAAACATTCAACAAGTTCATTAACAGGTCTATTTTTCATTCTTTCATTTCCAGTAAGAATAATATCATCTGGATAAAAGCATGATAATGTAATTAAAAATCTTATACCTGTACCATTATTTCCCATATAAATTTCTTTTTTTCCATTTGAAACAAATTTCCCATTATTGCCTTTAACAATAATTTTTTCATCTTTTATTTCAATCTGAACCCCTAATTTTTTTAACGCCTTTATTAATAATAATGTATCTTCACTTATTAATGGATTAATTAAAATACTTTCACCCTCTGCAAGTGAAGCACATATTAATGCTCTTTGAGTTATGCTTTTTGAACCTGGAATTTGAATTTTTTTAAACATTAGAATTTCCCTGTAAATGCGTATATGCGTGAATGCGTAAACGCGAAAATGAAAATTTTTTGTTATTAGTAGTTATTAAGAGTAATTCATGGTTATTCATGGTTATTTATTGTTATTAGTGGTTATTGATAGTAATTTGTAGTTACTCTCCTTAAAATAACCTTTCATTTTATACCATTTTAATATGCTTTTCCCCATTATTTAGGCTAATGGCTATGGGCTATAGGCGATAGGCTATAGGATTTAATTATTTTCCTTATAACCTATATCCCATTGCCTCTTGCCCATTTAATTTTTAATTTTTCATTTTTTCATTACTCCCGACTCCGCACTCCAGACTATTTCCCTTCTACCTTCCGCCTGTTATTCAAGCACCTCAACAGGATATGTGCCCAGAAATTTTATGTAGGTTGTAACATTTTTAAATTCTTCTATAAATTTATCATTCAATTCACCTTCTATATCAACAAAAAACATATACTCCCACGGAACTCCTTTTATAGGTCTTGATTCTAATTTACACATATTTAAATTAAAACTTCCAATTACTTCTAATGCCTGGAATAAACTTTTTGGCTTATGCGATACTGCAAAAATTAAGGAAGATTTATTGCCTTTTTTTATTTTATTTATATTTTTTGCAATAATAAAAAATCTTGTAAAATTGTTAGGATTATCTTCAATGTTTTCAAACATAACAGGGATATTATATAATTCTCCTGCAATTGGAGACACTATTGCTCCTGAAGTTTTATTTTCTTTTAAATATTTTATTCCTGCTGAGGTGCTTGATAATTCAATTATTTCTCCATTTGGAAAAGTCTTTTCTATAAAATTTCTACATTGATTAACTGCATGAGGATGAGAATAAATTATTTTTATTTTATCTTTTGATTTTGCAAAAGAAATAAAATTAAAACTAACTTTTAAAAGCAATTCTGCCCAAATTTTAATGTCAAATTCATATAAATAATCAAGAGTTTTAGACACACTACCTTCAATTGAATTTTCCACTGGAACAATCCCAAATCTTGAATTTTCATTTATAACATCAACAAAAATATCCTTTATATTTTTAGAAAATCTACATTCAGTATTATCGCCAAAAAATTTTTTAAAAACAATATGAGAAAATGTCCCTTCTGGTCCTAAAACTGATACAGTATAAGATTTTTGAACTTTTCTTGAAGAAGCAATAATTTCTTTATAAATATTTTTTAAATCTTCGTCGGGAATTTTTTTACTTGAGTAGCTTAAAATTTTATTTATAACTTCTTTTTCTCTGGAGTAGTCAATTATATCTATGTCATAGAGTTTCT
>JALVYZ010000286.1 GCA_027037705.1 bacterium
TTTAAAATTATTTCAACTTATGAAAAAATAGGAATGAGAGGAATTCCATGTGGGAATGTTAAACTTGATAATGTTAGAATTTCAAAAAGCGAATTAATAGGAGAAGAAGGAATTGGGTTTAAAATAGCAATGGATACTTTGAACACATCAAGACCATTTATAGGTGCGCAAGCAATTGGAATTGCTGAATATGCTTTTGAAAAAGCTTTAAGATTTGCTTCTCGTAGAAGACAATTTGGAAAACCAATTGCAAAGCATCAAGCAGTTATGTTTAAATTAGCCAAAATGGCTACAAAAGTAGAAGCAGCAAAAAGTATTGTAAGAAAAGCTTGTTATTTATTAGATAATGATGACCATGAAAAAACTAAATTTTCAGCAATGTGTAAAGCATTTGCAACCGATGTTGCAATGGAAAATTCAATTGACGCAATGCAAATATATGGTGGATATTCAACTTATAGGGATGGAGATATTGAAAGACTAATGAGAGATGCTAAAATTACACAAATATTTGAAGGAAGTAATGAGATTCAGAATATGATAATTGGTAATCAACTATACAAAGAAGCAGGAATCAAATTTGATGCAGATGAGGATATTTTACCAGATGAGTTAATGAAATATGCATATGGAGAAGATTATGTCTCTTCTAAAAAGTCTTGAAAATTTAGCAGAAGAGTCTTTTAAAGAATTCAAAACTACAGAATTTATTTGTAACTATCTTAAAAGTTGTGAAATAAAAAATTTTATTAATTGTAATCCAGGTGTTTTTGGTACAATTGATGTAAATAAAGATAAAACTGTTGCAATAAGAGCTGATATTGATGCACTGCCACTGGATAAAAATAAAAAATCTTTTAAACATATGTGTGGCCACCATGCTCATACTGCAATTTTACTTGAGTTTTTAAAATATGCAAATGAAAATAGGGAAAAGCTAAAATGCAATATTAGATTTATTTTTCAGCCAGCAGAAGAGATAGGTAAAGGTGCAGAGTTTTTAATAGAAAAAGGAGCAATTGATGAGGTAGATGAAATATATGCATTACATGTAGAACCATTGTTAAATTTAGGTGAAATTGGTTTAAAAAAAGGATATCTTCTTGCTGGAGCAAAATTTTTCGACCTTGAGATATCAGGAAAATCCACTCATGCTGCGTTACCTCATAATGGAATTGATATTTTTGTTGTATTTTCAGATTTAGTTTCAAAAATTCAAATAATAGTTTCTCGTTTTAAAGATCCTGTAAAATCTGCAGTTTTTTCAATAGGAAAAGTAGAAGCAGGTTATGCTCACAATATAATTCCTGATAAAATAAAAATTTCAGGAACATTTAGATTTTTTGAAGATGAAATCAGAAAAATTATTGAAAAAAAGTTGTTAGATACACTTGAATCATTTAAACTTTTCTATGGAATTGATTATAAATTGAATTATTTAAAAGGCACAATTCCATTAATTAATGATAGTGATTTAATTGATAACTTAACAAAGATTTTTAAAAAGTCAGAATTTAAAATAATAGAAAATATTTATCCAATGATGGGCTCTGAAGATTTTGCTTTTTATCTACAAAAAGTTCCAGGAGTTTTCATACGGTTTGGGATAAAAGAGGGAGAATCTCATCCCCCTCTTCATAATAAAAATTTTTATGTACCAGAAAAGGCAGTTGATTTAGGAGTAAAACTCTGGGAAAAAATATTTCTATAACTATGGTTCTGCACCCTGAGCACCAAAGAATTTAGGTGCTCGGCTGATGTCTTTGTGCTTGTATTATTTACCCTCCACAGCTTTTCCATCCACAAACAGGACAATATGGACAACGGCTGTCTGGAACTAATTCGTTTCCACATTCAGGACAGAGATCTTTACCAATTTTAGGCGTCACCTTTTTATTTAATTTTTGTCCCTTTTTCTTTTCAAGATATTCAGAAAGAACTTTTGCAACTGCATCAGGAATTGATTTTATATAACCTTTCTTTGTAATTATTGGTTGTGAGCCCATTATATCGTCAATTTGTTCTATAACATATTCAAGCTGAATTCCACTTCTTAATGCTAATGATACAAGTTTCCCAACAGCTTCAGCTTTTGCAAGTTCGCTTGCACCACTTCTACCAATTTGACAAAATACTTCAAAAGGTTTGCCTGCAAGTTCATTAATTGTTACATAAAGATTTCCATAACCTGTTTTAATTCTATAGGTTGTTCCTGGCAAGTAATCTATTCTTTCAATAGGTTTTAATCCATTTGTAAAAAATGGATGGTTTGCGTTTTTCTTTATAAATTCAACAATTTCTTTTTCTCCTAATTTTTCATACATTTCTACATAAGGTTTAATTTCTTCAGGAATTTCATAAGATGCTTCTTCGTCAAGTTTTGATAATGTTTGTCCCTCCAATGAACCATCAACATATACAGTTACACCTTTACAACCATATTCATATGCCTTCATATATGCATCATAAACATCCTCTTTTTTAGAGCCTCTTGGTAGATTGATAGTTTTTGATACCGAATTACAGTTATATTTTTGAAATGCTGCTTGCATTCTAAGGTGATAATCTACTTCAACATCATGTGCAGTAACAAAATAAGATGGAAGTTCTTCATCTGGATGGTTCTCCAGCCACTCTTTATATAAAGGATGGTAATGAACAATTTCTGTATCAACTCTTCTTTCAATTGTTTCAAAAGCAAAAACAGGTTCTATCCCAGATGAGCAATTTGCGATAATTGATAATGTTCCTGTTGGTGCAATTGCTGTAATAGTTGCATTTCTTGGTTTATAATCTTTTATCCCAAGCTCATTTAA
>JALVYZ010000287.1:0-2468 GCA_027037705.1 bacterium
TCTCTGTTGCCTCCTCTTTCTCCTTCATATGAACCCATGAACAGTGCTCTCTAATATTTATCATTTCAAGTAAATATTGATTAAGTCCTGCTTCTTTTAATGTGTCTCTAAAAAGAGGCTCTAATGTTCTTGGACTGCATGCAGCAACAATTACTCTATTTAAATTTTTCTCATGAATTGTATCAATAATCTCTTTAGCTGAATTTGTGGTGCATGAAAATAACTGCTCCTGAGAATGAACAACATTTGGCAATTTTGAAGCATACTCAACAACTTCTGGAACATTTATAACTCTTCCAATGTTGGCACCACAATGACATACAAAAACCCCTATTCTTGGATCTTTTCCTGCGACATCTATTTCAGAAGGTAACTGTTTTTCAGTAACAAGCTTCCCTCTTCTGTAATTTAAAAATTCGCCACAAAGTGAACCTGCACCACTTGCAGTATAAACTGCTTCTGGAATATCACTTGGACCAATAAAAGCACCACTAACAAAAATTCCTTCTTTTGTGGTCTTTAAAGGATTGTTAAAATCAACATTACAGAATCCCATATCATTTAATTCAATTCCAAATTTTTCTGCAATATCTTTTGCATCCCTTGGAGGATTCATTCCTACAGAGAGGACAACCAAATCAAACTCCTCTCTTTTAACTCCCTCTGTTGTTGCATATTTTATTGTTATATTTTTGGTTTCAGGGTCTTCTTTTTCAACTGAAACATAGCTTCTAATAAATTTAACTCCTAATTCTTTTGCTCTATCAAAGTATCTTTCAAAATCCTTACCATAAGCTCTTATATCGTTGTGAAAAATTGTAATATCAACATTTTCATCATGTTCTTTTGCTAAAATTGCCTGTTTTTGAGTGTATGTGCAGCAAACTGCTGAACAATAACTGTTTGCTCCTGGTGGATTAACCTGACGGGAGCCTACACATTGAATCCATGCAATTTTTTTAGGATGCTTACCATCAGATAATCTTCTTATCTCTCCACCAAATGGTCCTGTTGATGAAAGTAATCTTTCAAAATCAAGACTTGTTATAACATTAGTATATTTACCATATCCATAATCCCCTCTAATTTTTGGATCAAATATTTCAAATCCTGATGATAATATAACTGCTCCAACGTTTACTTCTATTCTTTCTGGTTTCTGTGTAAAGTCAATTGCATTGTTTTCACACACATTTTCGCAAAAACGACATTTCTTCTCTTTCAAATATAAACAATTTTCTTCATCAATGTAGGTAATTAATGGGACTGCAAGTGAAAAATATATATGAATTGCTTTATTTGTGGAAAGATTCTGATTGTATGGGTCTGGAATATCCACAGGACAATACTCAACACAGGTGTTACATCCTGTGCAATTGTCAGGAATAATATATCTTGGCTTTTTAACTAAGGTGATTGTATAATCTCCTGGCTCTCCTTCTACTCTTTCAATTTCAGTATAAGTAAAAATATCTATATTTTCATGACGGTCGGCCTCGACCATCTTTGGTGCAAGTATTCAGGTAGAGCATTCATTTGTTGGAAATGTTTTATCAAGTTGAGCCATTTTCCCGCCAATTGATGGGCCTTTCTCAACAAGATAAACTTTAAATCCACTTGAAGCTAAATCCAGTGAAGCCTGAATTCCACTTATTCCACCACCCACAACCATAACATCACCATAATTTTTCCCAGCATACTCTTTAACCATTTCTATAATTGATTTACTCACAGTATTACCTCCGAATATTTTGTTAATGCGTATATGCGTTAATGCGTAAATGCGGATATATACGCATCCACGCATCTACTCATCTATGATCTTCTTTCAAACTTCTACCTTTTAATTTAGTATTAGTAATGGTGTTAGTTTTTAATTTTTCATTTTTCACTATTCATTAACCTCAACTAACCTATAACTAACGTCAACTAACATTAACTAACCTCTGTCTATTTGTAAAAACTACAAAACTATTATCTTTCACCTTTCCAACAACAGTTATTCCAAGTTCTTTTGCTACTTTTACTGTGTTAGAAGTTGGTGATTTCATTGTGACAACAACTGGAATTTCCATTTTAGATGATTTTAAAAGCATCTCTGTTGAAATTCTTCCTGTTGTAAAAATTATTTTATCTTTAGTGGAAATTTTACTTTTTAAACAATATCCTGCAATTTTATCAATAGTATTATGTCTTCCAATATCTTCTTTAACAACTAAAACTTTATCCTCATCTGCAAGGCATGATGCATGCACAGCACCACTTATTTTATAAATTTCCATATTATCTATAAATTCGTTCGTTAACTTTATTATGCTTTCTGGATTTATCTTAAATTCTGAAGTAACTTTTTTACCATCTAATTGAAACATTACACCTTTTCCAAATCCTGAAGTATAAGTTTTTTCTATCTCTTCAGGGATTGAAAATTCTTTATTTAAATTAACCTCAACTTTATCATTATCAAA
>JALVYZ010000287.1:2478-2815 GCA_027037705.1 bacterium
AATATATTTTAATCTTTTGTAGGCTTTTGTTTTCATATTTATAAGCAATTGTTTCAAACATTTATTCGTAATTCGTAATTCGTGGTTCGTTAAAACGTATATGCGTTAATGCGTGGATGCGTGTATGCGAAAATGAGTAAATGTGTATATGCGTTAATGAGTTCATACGTCAATTTAAATATATTGTATCTTTTTCTTTTCACATCTACGCATTTACGCTTTTTCGCATATACATAATTCAGCATCTTCACATTTTCGCTTCTACGCATTTTCTTTTTTAATTACTCCAGACTCCCATCTCCGCACTCCAGACTTCTTTATTGAACTTAACTAACCT
>JALVYZ010000288.1 GCA_027037705.1 bacterium
CTTGTGGGAGAGGAAATTGCAAATAATTATGAAATTATCAACCACTATTCCAAAAAAGATGAAGATATGGAATTTGTTGGAAAAATTGACAATGATGTACCTGTTTACATTAATAAAAATTATCTTAAAGCAGACTTAAAAATTTTAACAGGATTTATTGAACCTCATTTATGGGCAGGTTATTCTGGGGGAAGAAAATCAATTTTACCAGGGATTTCATCAATTAAAACGCTTGAATATATGCACTCTCCTGAAATGGTTGCACATCCAAAAACAACTTATGGAATTTTAGAGGGAAATCCTTTTCATGAAGCAGGATTAAAAATAATGAAATTAACAGGTGCAGATTTTCTTCTAAATGTTACCTTAAATACTAACAAAGAAATTACTGGAATTTTTACTGGAGACCCTGTGGAGGCTCATATTGAAGGTTGTAAATTTTTAGAAAAGTTTTGCATAAAGTATTTAGATGAACCACTTGATTTTATAATAACAACAAATTCAGGAGCACCACTTGACATTAATCTTTATCAAACAGTTAAAGGAATGAGTGCAGTTTTTCCTGTTATGAAAGAAGGTGGAAGAATTTTAATAGCATCAAAATGTTTTGAAGGGCTTGGAAGTAAAGAATATATTAAAACATTAGAAGAAGTTGATACCCCTGAAAATTTTTTAAAAAGATTAATGAATAAAGAATTTTTTTATCCAGATCAGTGGTGTGCTCAGGAAATGTATCAAATTTTAATAAAAAATCCAACCTGGATATATACTGATGGAGTTGAACATGAAAGATTAAAAAAGTTATACTTTAAACCTATTGAAAATATTGAAAATGCAATAAAAAAATTATTAAAAAAATTTGGAGAAAATGCCCGCTGGGCAGTAGTCCCAGACGGGCCTATGGTTATTTTACGATTAAAAAATTAAAAAACATTTAAGAAGATTAAAGAATTAATAAATTGATTAAAATTAAATGAACCACTACCACTACAGGTAATAGATGAAGTTGTTTGTTGTAAATTCGTATTTACAGAATCATTTGAGCCTACAAATGTTATAGTGCCACTACAAGTTTGATTAATTGATCCATCTTGACTATTCTCAACATAATTAATACTTTGAATATTCAAATTTAAATTTATTGCTCCATTAACTACCAGTGTTCCAGTCAATGTTGCATTACCACTTATACTCTTTGTTCCGCTTCCATCATTAATAACACAACTATTTAAAGCCAAATTAACATTTGTTGCTCCATTTAAAGGATTGTAATCTCCAGTAATCAACAAAGTTCCCCCACCAGGACAATTAACAGGAAAATTTAAATTATCAGCATTTAGAAATAATGGAAAAACGATAATTGTCATTAAAATTAATAGAATCTTTTTCATTTTTCCCCTCCTTTATTTTTTATTGTTATTAATAATATCTTTTCTTTTAATAAAATTCAAGTTAAATTTTACAAAATTGCATAAATTTGTTATTAGACTTTGCAATTTTCATGGAGGGTTAGAAAACTTGAATCAACTTACTTTAAAAAAGCTTGGCTTTTTTGAAATAATAAAAGAATTTAAAAAATATTTAAAGTCTGAAGAAAATAAAATTTTAGCTGATAATATTTTTCCTTTTAATGATATAAATAGGGCTAATGATGAAATTGAAATTACAGAAGAATTTTTTAATATTTTAAAATATTCTCCATTTCCAATTTCTCTTTTTCATAATTTAAATCCTTTATTTGATGAAATTAATAAAGAAGGAAGCTTTCTCCAGCCTGAAAATTTTATGATTTTATTAAATTTTTTTGAAGTATCCTCATCTGTAAAAAAATTTATAGAAGAATTACCTGATGATTACTATAAAATCAAAACAAAATTTTTATTAAAACTTAATGAGTTTAAACTCTTAATAATTGCAATAAAAAGAACTTTTGATGAAAAAGGGGATTTTTTAGATGATGCAAGTTATGAATTAAAAAGAATAAGAACAGAAATAAAATCTATAAGAAATGAAATAAATGACAAACTTCATAATTTCCTCTATTCAGGGAAGTATGATAAAATTTTACAGGATAAATTTGTTACAATAAGAAACAATCGTTATGTTCTTCCATTAAAATTAAATTTTGCTCAAAAAATTAGAGGGATTATACAGGATTATTCTCAAACAAGAGAAACAGTTTTTGTAGAACCAGAATTTGTTGTTAGACTGAATAATAAACTTGCCTGGCTTTATCAGGAAGAATATAATGAAAAAATTAGAATCTTACATGAACTAACAGAAAATGTTCGAGTAAATTTAAATAAAATAAAAGAAACTTATGAAAGTTTAAAAAGAATTGATTTTATTCATGCAAAAGCTCAGCTTGGCAAATATATGAAAGCTAATCCTGTTTATTTAAATACTCAGGAGTGCAAAATCTACAATGCTTTTAACCCAATTTTACTCCTGACCAAAGATAAAGTAGTGCCAGTTGATTTAAAATTTGAAAATAAAAAAGTTTTAATTGTATCAGGTGCAAACACAGGGGGAAAAACAGTATCTTTAAAGACACTTGGGTTAATAATTTTAATGGCTCAAGCAGGTTTTTTAGTTCCTGTTGATGAAAATAGCAAAATTAAGTTTTTTGGTAAAGTTTTTGTTGAAATTGGTGATGAACAGGATATTTTTCAAGATTTAAGTTCGTTCTCAGCTCATATTCAGAATATAAACAGTTTTATAACAGAATGTGATGAAAATACTCTTGTATTAATAGATGAATTAGGTTCAGGCACTGATCCATT
>JALVYZ010000289.1 GCA_027037705.1 bacterium
TAATCTGTTTTTCTGTTCTGATTTTATTAAGTAAATCTGAGTAATTATTATCAAGAAAATCATATAACTCTTTCTCAAATCTCTGTAAAACTTCAACTGGATATTCATCTAAAAATCCATTTGTTGCGGCATAAATAATCATAACTTGTTTTTCAACTGGAAGTGGTTGGTACTGATCTTGTTTTAAAATCTCAACAAGTCTTTGTCCTCTTGCTAATTGCATTTGAGTAGCTTTATCTAAATCTGAACCAAATTGTGCAAATGCTTCCAATTCTCTAAATTGTGCAAGTTCAAGTCTTAATCTTCCTGCTACCTGTTTCATAGCTTTTATTTGAGCATTACCACCAACTCTTGATACTGAAAGGCCAACATTAATAGCAGGTCTAACCCCTGAGTAGAATAAATCAGTTTCAAGATAAATCTGTCCATCAGTAATAGAAATAACATTTGTTGGAATATATGCTGAAACGTCACCAGCTTGTGTTTCAATAATTGGTAATGCAGTTAAGGAACCACCACCATGTGAATCATTTAATTTTGCAGCTCTTTCTAATAATCTTGAGTGTGTATAAAAAATATCTCCAGGATATGCTTCTCTTCCAGGTGGTCTTCTAAGTAAAAGTGATAACTGCCTATAAGCTTGAGCTTGTTTTGTAAGGTCATCATAAATAATTAACGCATGCATTCCATTATCTCTAAAATATTCACCCATTGAACATCCAGAATATGGAGCAATATATTGCAATGGTGCAGGCTCACTTGCAGTTGCAGCAACCACTATAGTATACTCCATAGCTCCATACTCTTCAAGGGTTGCCACAACCTTTGCAACTGTTGATCTTTTTTGACCAATTGCAACATAAATACAATAACAATTATTACCTTTTTGATTTATTATAGTATCTATAGCTATTGCTGTCTTACCTGTTTGCCTATCCCCAATAATCAACTCTCTCTGCCCTCTACCAATAGGAATCATTGAATCAATTGCTTTTAATCCAGTTTGTAATGGTTCGTGAACAGGTTGTCTTAAAACAATACCAGGAGCTTTAACTTCAACAACTCTTGTTTCTTCTGATTGAATGGGTCCTTTACCATCAATTGGTCTACCTAACGGATCAACCACTCTTCCTAATAATGCTTTTCCCACAGGAACCTGGAAAATTCTACCTGTTCTTTTAACAGTATCGCCCTCTTTGATGTGAATATCTTCACCCATAATTGCAACACCAACATTATCTTCTTCAAGATTAAGAACAAGTCCATATATTCCACCACCAAATTCAACAAGCTCTCCTGTCATAACCTTTTCAAGACCATAAATTCTTGCAATACCGTCACCAACACTTAAAACAGTTCCTGTTTCGCTAACATCAATCTTTTTTTCATAATCTTTGATGTGGGACTTTAATACACTGGTTATCTCATCAGCTTTTAATTGCATATCTCTACCCCTTTAAGATTTTTTCTTTTATTTTTAATAAATGTGATTTTAAAGAACCATCATAAATTAAACCTTCTGTTTTAACAATTAATCCTCCAATAATCTCAGGTTCAACTTTTGATTTAATTTCAATTTTTTTCCCAGTTTTTTCCTCAAGTTTTTTCTTGATATCATTAATTATTTTTGCATCAAGGTCAATTGCACTTATAACCTCATAATCTGCAATACCAACATAATCTCTATATTTTTTCCTAAAAACTTCTGTAATTGTAGTAATAAATTTAATTTTATTTTTATCAACTAATAATTTAAAAAAATTTATTGATAATGAATCAAAATTAAACTTTTTAGCAAGTTCCTCAATAATTGCTTTTTTTTCTTCACGAGAAACAGCACTTGTCTCCATAACAATTTTAAATTCTTTGCTTTTTGTAAAAATCTCTGAAAAAATTTCAAGGTCATTTAATAGCTTTTCAAGATTATTATTCTCTATTCCTACTTCAAATAATGCTTGAGAATATCTGTTTGCAACTTTATACTTAATCATTAGCTCACCATCCTTTCAATAGTTTCTTTTATTAACTTTTGATGGTCATCTTTTGTAATATTTCTTTTTAACAATTCAGTTGCAAGATTAATAACCTTTTCAGTTGCTTGAACTTTCAATAATTCCTTTTCTTTTTCAAACTCCTGCTGAGCCAACACTTTTGCCTGTTCTATAATTTTTTTTGCTTTCTCTTCAGCTTCTCTTAATATCCTTTCTTTTTCTGCCTGAGCTTCTTTTTTCATTCTTTCAATTATGTCAGTTTTCTCTTTTTCAAGATTTTTTATTTTTTCTTGGTATTCTTTAAACTTTTCTTCTGCTTTAATCCTTGCCTCTTCAGCTTCTTTTAGTGCAACTTCTACCTGTTCTTTTCTTGAATATAAAAATTCACTAATAGGTTTCCTTAAAACTTTATATAAGAAGAACACTAAAATACCAAAATTAATAATTCTCCATAAAAAGTCCCATAACATCTGCTTTGTAACTCCATGGGCACCATGTCCTTCTGCTGCAAAAAGAGAAGCAGAAAATAATAAAAAAATTATTACTGAAAAAAACTTTTTCATCTCTAAATCTCCCTTCCAAGTAATGTAGAACAAATTGATTTCGCAATACTTTCTACATCTTTTTCAAGCTCAGCTGAAATCTGGTTCTTATTTTTTTCTAATTGGGATTTAAATTCTTCTAAATATTTATTTGCTTCTTCTTTTGCACGAGCTAACTTTTCATTTAAAATTCTAGTTGCTTCATCTCTTGCAGAAATTTTTATAGATGCTCCCTCATTTTTTGCTTTTTCAAGCTCTTTTCTATACTGTTCATATCCTGTTTCTATTTTCTCTTCAAGTTCTTTTGCTTTTTCATAATCTGATTCGACTCTATTTTTCCTTTCATCAAGGACCTTTAACATTGGCTTGAATAAAAATTTATTCAAAAACCACATTAAAAATATAAAATTTATAATCTGGATAATTAAGGTAGCATTTAAGCTTATCACTTTTTCACCTCTCTAATTTTGATTAAACAACAAATATTAATAGTAACGCTATAACAAGTGAATAAATTCCTGTTGATTCAGATACTGCTTGACCAATTAACATTGTTCTTGTTAAAAGTCCAGCTTCATTTGGATTTCTTGCAATTCCTTCACATGCTTTTCCTGCTGCAAAACCTTCACCTATTCCTGGTCCAATAGCACCTAATCCCATAGCTATTCCCGCCCCTAATAATGATGCTGCTTCAATAATCTCTTTTCCTGATATTTGCATTTTATCCCTCCTGAAAAATTATTTAATAACAAAAAGTAACACAAGTGAAATAACCATTGCATATATACTTGTTGATTGGCTTACAGCTTGACCAATCAACATTGTTCTTAAAAGAACTGGAGACAATTCTTTATTTTTTCCTATCCCTTCAACAGCAGCACCAGCTGCAATACCTCCTCCAATTCCTGGGCCAACAGCTCCAAATCCCATTGAAATTCCCGCAGAAAAAACAGCAGCAGCAATTGTAATTTTCATAGCAACTGAAAAATTCATAAATAATAATAATAATGAAACAAAAAGCGCAAAGATAGTTGGCGTCTGGTCAACAGCTTGACCAACTAACATTGCAGTCATTATTTTTCCAGAGACAGAAGGATTTCTTGCAAGAGTTTCACAAGCTTTTGCCCCTGGAAATCCACATCCAATCCCAGAACCTAATGCTCCCATTCCCATACAAAAGCCAGTTGAAATCATTGCAGAAGCCTGAGTTATATTATTCCCAGAATATGTTTTAAAAAGTAAAAGTATAGCAATTACAAGGGAAAATATTGCTGCAGTTTCAGTAATTGCCTGACCAATTAACATCATTTTTAAAACATCACCAGACATTGCAGGCTGGCGGGAAATACCACGACTTGCACTTCCAGCAATAAAACCTTCACCAACTGCTGCACCAATTGCACCTAATCCCATACAAAGACCTGCACCAAAAAAACCACTTGCATTAATCCAAGATACGTCCATTTATTCTTTCACCTGTAATGTAATATATACTAATGTTAACATTGCAAAAACAAATGCTTGAATTGTTCCATCAAAGAGACCAAAAAAAGCATATAGAAACGGTGGTAAAACTAAATTATGAACAAGATGGCTAACAACAATTATAATGATAGAGCCTCCCATAATATTTCCAAATAATCTGAATGAAATTGAAACTATTTTTGCAAGCTCCCCAATTAAATTTAATGGTGCCATTATAAAAAAAGGTTGTAAATATTCAGATAAATATTTTTTTAATCCTTTAACTTTTATTCCAGAATAATGAGCTATTACAAAACCCATTATTCCATATCCTAAAGGGGTATTTAAATCTTTTGTAGGTTCTTCGCAACCTGGAATAATTCCAATAATATTGCATAAAAATAGAAAAATAAAAAGAGCTGTTATTAAAGCATAATATTTTCTATCATCAGTTTCAAGAGTATCTTTGACTAATTTATCAAATCCTTCAATGAGTGGTTCTATAATAGTTTGAAGAGTATTAGGGATTAATGAAGCTTTTTTATACAAAATTAATGATAAAATCATTAAAAATGCCATAATGATCCAGCTCATAATTATTGTTTCAGTATTAACAGTTATATTATAACCAAATAGATGGAATGTAATTTTTACTATTTTACCAATCTCTTCCATTAGTCCTCCAACTTCCCTAATAATAATGAACAGAAAATAGAAAATTGCATTGACAATAATCCTAAAATCGTTCCACCTAACCCTATATAACTTTTTTTAAATGAAGCAATTATTGCAAATGCAAAGAGTAGATACCTTAAAAAAAACCATCTTTGAGAATAAGAAAAAAATCTATCTTTTAAAAAAATTATTTTTTCATTAGTTTTTGCTAATAAAAAAAAGTTAGCAAGACTAACAATTGCACCCAAAATAAAACCATTCGCTTCTTTTATCAAATTTAATGTATAAAAAAGACTTAATACAATTATTGAAAAGATTATATGATATTTGACTAATTTTCCTTTAAATTTTATGTAGGTTTCCATTTTCCCAAAAATGCAACCTCACTTAGCATACAACTATTTCTTATGTCAAGGATTTAATTAATTTTTTTTAAAAGTAAATTCAACTATAAATTTACCTTTATCAGTGATAAAAGGTAAAACAATAATTGGTTTTGAAACTATATGTTGGATAGTGTGATTACTCCCAAAAAGTATTGATGGGCTTGTAGTTTCTATATTAATTCCATCCTTTCGTAACAGATTAACTGCATTTGCAGAAATTGAACTTATAAGTTCTTTTACACTATTTTTTACTTCATCACTATCTAAATTATCAATTTCTTTTTCTAAAATTTTTGAAATAATATATTTTATTGTTTCTTCTTCAAAAGTTATACACATTGAACCTGTTATATCTCCACTAATCATAATTATTCCAGATATAATCCCAAGAGCTAATTCATCTTTTTTAATATAAGGTTTTTCAGGATGAGATTTTAAAGAATATTTATCTTTAAAAATATCGATTATAGAAGATAAGAATGGATTAATATATTTAACATCTATATAAGGCATTTACACCCCATATTAATATTCAAATTTCCATATTGTACCACCAGGTGTATCTTCTAATTGAATACCAAGAGAAGATAATTCATTTCTTATTTCATCTGCTTTTTCAAATTGCTTATTTTTTCTAAATTCCTCTCTTTGAGAAATTTTATTTTCTATAAATTCCTCATCTAAATTATTCTTTTTCAAAAATTTCTTTTTTTCATTTAAAATAAAATCTTTAGGTGCAATTGAGAAAAGCCCAAGAATTTTTGATATATCTTTAAAAAATTCTTTTACCATCATCAATAATGTTAATAAATCTTCATTTAAATTTACATTTGGAGCATAAATAATTTTATTTAAATCAGGGAGAAAATCAAAAATATATCCAATTGCTTGAGCAGTATTAAAATCATCATCCATTGCAGATATAAAATTTTCTTTTGTCTCATTTAATTTGTTAAATAATTTTTTCTGTGCTTTTGTTAAGTTTTTTAAATTTATATCTTTTGATGATATATCTTTACCATTAAGAATTGCATAAAGTTTATCAAGAGAATAATTTAATCTCATATAACCATTAGCAGCATTTTTTATGTTTTCTTCAGAGAAATCAATAGGACTTCTGTAATGCGATGTTAAAAGGAAAAATCTTAAAATATCTGGATGAATTCTTTCTGTTACCTCTCTTATTGTGAGAAAATTTCCAAGAGACTTACTCATCTTTTCTTTATTAATATTTACAAAACCATTATGAATCCAGTAATTAGCAAAAGTTTTTCCAGAAAATGCTTCAGATTGAGCTATTTCATTTTCATGATGAGGAAATATTAAATCTTTTCCTCCTCCATGTATATCAAATGTCTCTCCAAGATATTTCATACTCATCACTGAACATTCAAGATGCCACCCAGGTCTACCTTTTCCCCAAGGACTATCCCAGAATGGCTCATTTTCTTTACTTTTTTTCCATAAAGCAAAATCAAGAGGATTTTTCTTCTTTTCACTAACCTCTATTCTTGCTCCAGCCATTAAATCATCTATATTTTTTTTTGATAATTTTCCGTAATCTTTAAATTTCTGAACTTCAAAATATACATCTCCATCAACTTCATATGCATAACCTTTATCAATTAATACTTTTACAAATTCAATCATATCATTGATATGCTCTGTTGCTTTTGGCTCATAGGTAGGTTTTTTGATATTTAATTTGCCAATATCAATATAATATTCCTTTATATATTTTTCACTTATTTCATTGAAGGGGACACCAAGTTGATTGGCTTTATTTATAATTTTATCATCAATATCTGTAAAATTTCTAACAAATACTACATTATAACCTTTATATTCAAGGTATCTAAATATAACATCAAATGCAATTATACTTCTTGCATGACCTATATGACAAAGGTCATAAACTGTAACACCGCAGGTATATATTCCAATCTTACCAGGATTTATTGGTTTTAACTCTTCTTTCTTATTGGTTAAGGAATTAAATACCTGCATGTTTTATTCATTATACTAAATTTCACAAATCGTCAATTCTTTTTTACAAATGGTTTTGCCTTTTCAACTAAAGGTTTTCTTCCATTTCTTACCTTTTTAAATTTATGTAAAATAACTTCTGCATCTATTTGAGAGACTGTAAAGAAAGAAAAATTTTCAAATATTTCTATTCTTTCAATTGCTTCTTTTGAAACATTAGAATGAGATACAATAAAATCAATTAAAGTTTTTTTAGTTATTTTATCTGATTTACCTTTTGCAAAAAATAATCTTACTTTTTTTCTATTGTTATCTCTTATTTTTTCGGAAATTCTTTCATATCTTTTTTTATCAAATTCATCTTTATAAAAACTCGACAAAATAGCAGAAATAACATTTTTAGGCTCGTCTAATTTCAATAACTCCTCAGCCCATTTATCAAAAAATATAGAAGCATTATCAAAATTTTTTTCTATCTCTTCATTAATTTTTTTCTTCTTTAATTCGAAAAGCTCTTTTACTTCTGGAAATGATTCTCTTTTTATATCACATTTTGAAATTCTTTTAATAATTTCAAGCTTCCCTAATTCATCGTAATTTACAAAAGTTATAGATTTTCCATTTTTTCCAGCTCTTCCTGTTCTACCTATTCTATGCACATAAATTTCAGGGTTTTGCGGGATAGAATAATTAACCACATGAGTTAAATCATTTACATCAATTCCTCTTGCTGCAACATCAGTGGCAACTAAAATATTTATTCTTCTTTTTCTAAATTTATTTAATGTTTTCTCTCTTTGAGCTTGAGATAAATCACCATGTAGACTTTCTGCGTTATATCCTCTTTCAATTAATCTACTTGCAACCCTATCAACTTCCACTTTTGTTTGACAAAAGATAAGACCGTAAAAATTTTCACCCATATCAATTACTCTACATAGAGCTTCAAATCTTTCTCTTTGACTAACTTCATAATAAACCTGTTCAGTTAAGTTTGTTGCTATTTGGGGACTTGCTTTTACAAACTTATAATTTTTCATATAATTTTCTGCTAATTTTTGTATTCTTTTGGGCATTGTGGCAGAAAAAAGCATAACTCTTTTTTGTGGTGGGGAATAATTAAAAATAGCTTCAATATCTTCAATAAATCCCATATTTAACATTTCATCTGCTTCATCTAAAATAAAATATTTTATATCCTCAATATTTAAAGTTTTTCTTTTTAAATGATCTAAAATTCTTCCTGGTGTACCAACTACTATAGAAGGTTTTTTTCTTAATTTTCTAAATTGCACATCAATAGATTGACCTCCATATATTGGAATTACTGAAATACTTTTATTTCCTGATAATGAATCTATCTCTTCACATACCTGAATCGCCAACTCCCTTGTAGGTGTTAAAATCAATGCTTGAATCTTGTTACTACTTTCAATTTTTTCAATAAGGGGCAATCCAAAAGCTGCTGTTTTTCCTGTTCCTGTTTGAGCCTGAGCTATTATATCCACATCTTCATTAATTAATATAGGAATTGTTAATTCCTGAATTTTTGTGGGCTCTTTAAAGCCCTTCTTTCTCAAAGGATACAAATTTTCCTCTGAAATTCCTAATTTTGTAAAGTTCTCCATTTTTTCTCCTAAATTTTTATTTGATTTTTTACGCAATGGAAAGATTTATTGACTGGCTTTTTTGACAGGTGCAATAAATCTTTGCACTTTAAAGAGAAGTTTATAATATTTAAAAATAAAAGTCAAGTTTAATAAAAGAGGTGCAGTTTAACTGCACCTCTTTTATATTAATAAACTATTTTATATATGTTGTTCCCCAGATATAATAATCTTGTAATGGATCTGAAGCGTTAGCAGGACAAGCCAATAAATAAAAATAATATGTTCCTTCTGGAATAATTGAAACTGGAATTTGTCCAAAGATATTTTGTATTAAATTGCCTGATGTAAATTCCATCCATGGTTCTAATCCCTGAGTAACTGGAATTAATTCATTGCTT
>JALVYZ010000290.1 GCA_027037705.1 bacterium
ACCAGAATTCAGAAGTAGAAAATTTAGAATGTTTCTTGAGAGAAATAGAATAAAGCAAGAATTTATACCAAAAGGGAGTCCATGGGAAAATGGAAATATTGAGAGTTTCATAGGCAAATTGAGGGAAGAATGCCTTAATATGCATGAATTTAGTAGCATCAATGAAGCAAGGGAAATTATAGAAAATTACAGGAATTTTAATAATAACCAAAGGCCTCATAGCTCTCTTGGAGGAAAATCCCCCTATGAATGTTACATTGTTAATAAAAGATAAATTTAACTTTAACATTTTAATTGACATTTTTAATATTCGTATTTATAATTTTACAAATTTAGAGAGCATATCATTTAATGCCTTTATACGATGATTATTATTGTATTACATTTAAATATTCTTCTAAAAGGGATAAAAAAAGGTTTATATTAGTGTAATCAATATCCCCAATATTTGCTATTCTAAAAGTATTAAATTTTTCAACTTTACCTGGATATATAGTAAATCCTTTTCGATAAAAATAATCATGCAAAAGTTCAAATTCTATTCCTTCTGGTAAAATTATTGAAGTAATAATACGTGAATGATTCTCATCATCCACTAAATATTTTAACCCAAGTTTTTTTAGCCCTTTGGTTAATGTGTCCCATGATTTTGAATATCGTTTATATCTGTTTTCTATACCTTCTTCTTTTAATTCATTTATTGCCTGTTTTAATGCATAAAATGTCTGAACTGGTGGAGTGAATCTCATTTGCTTTGTTTTCATAAAATATTCATATTGTGTATATAAGTTAAAATAAAAACTTCTCTTAATTTTTTTTGTCTTTATTAATGATTTTTTCTTTGCTACTACAATACCTATACCTGCCATTCCTTGAATATTTTTATTACTACTTGAAATTAAATACGAAATATTTTGTTTTTTCATATCTATTGGAACTGCTCCAAAAGAACTCATAGCATCTACAATTAATTCTAATCTAAACTTTTTAGACAATTCTCCAATTTTATCAAGATTTGTTAAAAGTCCTGTTGTTGTTTCATTATGCACAACTGCCAAATGAGAAATATCATTATTTTTTTTAATTATATTTTCTAATTTATCTAAATTTATAGGTTCTATTGGAGAAGAAATAAATTCAATATAATTAACATTAAATACATCAGCTATTTCACACATTCTCTTTCCATAAGGTCCATTATTTACTATGAGCATTTTTTTGTTATAAGGAATTGATGAGGTAATAACTGCTTCAATAGCACCAGTACCACTACCACCAAAAAAGATTGTAGTGTATTCATCAGTATTTGCAACAAATTTTGTTATTTCATTAGAGCAATATTCCATAATTTCTCCAAACTCAGCTTCTCTCGGACAAATATCTGGAACAACTTGAGCTAATTTCACAGAATCTGTTGTAGTTGCAGGTCCTGGGTTTAATAATATATTTTTTTTAATAAATAAACTTTTTGCTTTTATTTTAGGGAATATCTCTTCTTTTGCTTTTTTTAAATGGTTCTTATCATCAATTTCGCACCATAAAAGATCCTCTACCTTTTTAACAAAAATTCCTCTTTTTTTTGAGGACTCTACTAAAATATATTCATAATCTATCTTTTTATTATTCATCTTTTCATAAATTCTACATAAATTTTTATATCTGTTATAAGAAATTTTTGAAATTCCTACTAACTCGCAACAAATATTTTTTAAAAGATTCCTATTTTTAGAGACATTTATAAGATTAAAACTATCATCTATTTCAATAAAAACCTCATCTCCTGAATTAGTTAGATTACTTGCTAAAATAACATCATCCTTTTTATTGAAAATCAAATGCTTTAAAGCATCCCTTTCATAAAGTAAATCTGATTCAAGAAGTAAAAAATCTTCTTTTATATAATTTTTTAAAATATAAAGTGTTTCCATAGATGAAGTATTTGCATAATTCACATTTTTTACAGTTTTTATCCCTTCATTTTTTGCAAAATCATCATAAAATTCACTTAAATATCCTGTTCCAATAATAATATTTTTTATACCAAAACTTCTTAAGTTTTCCACACTTCTTTTTATTAAACTAATTCCTTCTATCTCTATAAAACCTTTTGGTTTGTTAATTGTTATTTCTTTTAATCTACTACCTAAACCTGCTGCTAAAACTACTGCTAATTTCATTGTATCTCCATAATAACATTAAACCTAAGTTCAGCATTTCCATAATTTTTAAAGGTATGATTAAATATTTTTATTTTTAAATTATATCGCTTGGCAATATTGTAAAAAAAATTTTTATCATAAAATAAATGATCTAATCCTTTATATTTTCTTAAATATTCTTTTCCCATTTTCTTCATTCTTATTTTATGGTATTCATTTTTTTTAGAAATATCATTAATATCAAATATTCCTATCTTTTTCCGAGATTTTTTAATCATTTTTTTTATAACTGTTTTCGAATATTCCAAATTAGGAAAATAATTAAAAGTACCATTACTTATTACAATATCGTATTTTTTTGTTGTATCTAAATATACAGCTTCTTTAACTTCGAAATTTCCGTGAACAATAATTTTTTTTGCCAAATTTATTAATGGAATTGAATAATCTATGCCGCCTACTTTATAATTTTTTAAAGCTAATGGAAATAGGAAAGCTCCAGCCCCACAACCTACTTCAAATATTGTATCGTTATTTTCAATACCTAAAATGTTATAAAAATTTGAGGAATATTCTAACCACTCATCTACATCAAGTTTCCCTGGTCCACTATCAAAGCCATCAACTTTTATTAACATTTCTAAAATATATTTATTTACTCTATCTTGATTATTCCAAATATTTTTCCAGTTATTCATTTTTTATTTACCCTCAAATTTTATTTATTAAAATAGCATTAACAGGTGGTCTTGGAGTGGTCTCATCATAAGAACATTTTATATGTAAAAAATTAATTCCCTTTTTTAATTTTAATAAAGTATTCTTAAATTCATCTAAAGTCAAAATTGTATTTTCCACAACTTTAAAACCACTGTATTTAGCAATTCCTATATAATTTACATGATTTTGATATGTAGCCTGTCCTCCTGTAGACTTATTTGACTCATTATCAAATAAAATATACGTTAAATCTAAATTTTTATATCTTCCAGCAGTTGTCAGTCCTCCCATATGCATAACAAACTCAGCATCTCCTCCCAAAACTACAACTTTTTTTCCTGTTTTTGCCATTCCTACACCAAGACTCAATGCTCCTCCCATATTTCCTACCATATAAAAATTTTTTGTATTTTTCATAAATGAATACA
The DNA here is from genome assembly GCA_027037705.1 of bacterium. Lineage (GTDB taxonomy): Bacteria > DYJV01 > DYJV01 > DYJV01 > JALVYZ01 > JALVYZ01. The sequence goes on from JALVYZ010000290.1 coordinate 3,308, forward strand.
TCTCTCGTGATGTATTTCCAGTTGTTCCAATAAAGATAGTATCACTATTTTTATATAATTCATTTAAAATTTTTAAAAATTTACTCCTTGGTATATATCCCAAATGTAACTTATAAGGTTCTCTAAGTTCGACCCTACTAAATGTGTCTTTTTTTAAAATATTTATTATAAATGAACTATTAGACTTTATTAATTGTTGAATTGCTTTATTTAAATTAGATTGATCAAGTATCTCAAATTCATATCCATAAGCACTTATCAATTGTGGTAAATTTGTTGCTAAATGTTTATGCTGAACTTCACTATCCCCTTCTTTATAAGTCCTCCAACTAATTATTATAGGAAAAGTTATTTTATATGGTAAAAGTAAGCTTGTTATACAACTTCCCATATTTGTAAGACCACTTGATTGTGCTATTACTATAGGTTTTGCTCCTCCAATTTTTAATCCTGCTGCGACACTACATGCTACAGCCTCACTTGCACAGGGCACATACTCAATTTGTTCATTATTTATAACACCATTTATTAAATATTTTGCAAAACTACACGGTACTGCACAAATATGAGAAAAACCTTCTTTTATCAAATTATCTACAAATTTTTTAGTATCCAGCATTTATCTTGTCCCGGGAATCAAATCTAATATTTTTTTAATTGGCATACAATACTTTTCTGCTTCAAAACTTCTTTTATTTTTTAAAATTATTTCTGCTACTTTTTTCATCCCAGGATATGCAGATCTCAACATATGATTAGCATATATTACTATATTAACACCAACTTTTTCAAACTCATCAATTCTAATTTTATTAAAACTTGTTGGTACTACTACTATAGGCGTTATACTATCTTTTTCTCTAAATCTATTTATAAATTCAAAAATCTCATCAGGATCTTTTTTTCTTGAATGTATCATTATACCATCTGCACCAGCTTTTACATAAGCAAAAGCTCTCTTTAATGCATCATCAATACCTTTTTCAAGGATAAAACTTTCTATTCTTGCTATTATCATAAAATCTTCAGTTATTTGGGCATTTTTACCTGCTTTGATTTTAGCACAAAAATTTTCAATACTATCTTGAGTTTGGTTGGCTTCTGTACCTAATAGAGAATTCTTTTTTAGACCTTTTTTATCTTCAATTATTATTGCACTTACTCCTATTCTTTCTAAAGTTTTTACTTTGTATGGAAAATGTTCAATTCTTCCCCCAGTATCTCCATCAAATATTAATGGCTTTGTAGTAACTTCAAATATTTCATTTATTGTATTTAACCGAGAAGTTAAATCTACAGCTTCAATATCTGGTTTTCCTTTTGCTGTAGAATCAGTTAGTGAACTACTCCACATTCCGTCAAAACTATCATTATCTTCTGTCTTTGTATATTCAACAATTAGAGCGCTTAAAGCATTATGAACTTCCATTATTTTTAAAATTTTTTTTACATTTAATAAATATCTCAAACGTGAAAGTCTCATATTAGTAGTAATGCCAATTCTTTTTAATTCATCCTTTAATTTTAAATCTTTTATATCTTTAGAATATGGAATTTCAATAAGCTCTCCATTCCATTTTTTTAATAAATTTATAACCTCTTCTCTGTATTTCTTTTTATAATTATATTTCCAATCATCACCATGAACTACGTAATCAGGTTTAAGTGTTAAAAGATTTTTTCTATAACTTGCACTATCTTGTGGGATTACTTTGCTTACAAATCTTAAATTTTCTACTACAGCTTTTCTTTTTTCAAAATCTAAATAAGGAACATCATTAAGCTCAGCACATGCTTTGTCTGTATATAATCCAACAATAACCTCCCCTAACTCATAAGCTTTTTTTAATACCTTTATATGTCCAGCATGTAAAAAGTCTGCAATTAGTGCAACATAAACTTTTTTCATTATTATTTTAACCCAATTAAATATCTAATTTGTTTATATTAATAAAACTTTTAAGCTTTCCCCTAAACTTACACTCTTTTCCTTTTAGAATTTAACTATAATAAAATTTTTAAAATTCAGCAAATTTTTTTTATTATTATCATACTCCTTCAACATCTCCTATTTTATATTATTCATAGTAAGTTTTGGAAAATTTGGTTTTTTTGTTAAAGTCAAGAAAAAATTTCTACTTTAAAGCTTTAAAAAGTAGCAATCCCAAAGGAGTTATAGTAGATATTTAATTTTATAATTAATTAAAAATAAAGAAATATTTTTGAAAAAATTTGCTTTATTAATAATGTAAACATAAAGAAAAGACAAGCCTGGAATTAGAATTTATTAATGTAAAATTTTTGATTTTTCTTATAGAAATAAATGAAAAATTAAAAAAGATATAAAAAAATCTCCAGTAAAAAACACTTAAAATTCCTCATCTGACAAAGTATGGACTTACCTCTAAAAAGATTTGGCAAAAATGTTAAATTTTAATCTATATTATAGAGGAAAGTTAAAAAGGTATAAATTGAAAGGCGATTTTCTGAAGAAAAATAAAGTAAAAAATAGTAAATAAAAATAGTATTAAAAATTTATATTTAGAAAAATGATACTGACTGTCAACTTTATTTTTCAAACTCCTTCTTTTAAATTTATTGTACTTATAACAATAGCACACAATTCTTTTTTAGTGGTTTAACAATTTTTTTAATTTAAGGATATATTCATAAAATATATTCTTAAATAAGAGATTAGTCAAGGTTTTAATTTTATTTTTAATTTTGCAAAATATAAAGTATATTGTAGAATTGTTTTCACATATTCCAATATATTCCACTTCATTTTCAACAACAAAAGCATAAATTACTATTTCATCAACAAACTTATTCAATTTGAAGGTAACTCCACTTTCTATATAATGGAGTTATATATTTCATAAACATTGATAAAAAATTAAAATAGGAGAAAAAAGTTGTGATATTTAATAAAATATAAAAATTCCATTGTTCATTTTTTTTATAAAAAAAATAAGCTAATCTTTTTTAATATCATATCAAAAAACTGGATGTAACTTTGCATCAAGAAAATTTTAAATTTTTTATAACATTTTGAAATTACTGAAAAATAAAAAGTTAGTTTAACCTAAAAATTGGGTGCATTTTGGGTGCATTTTTCACCCAATTTTTGAAGTTATTTGAAGCTGTTTGAGTTTTTAGATTTTTCAAGAGAAGTTTAATCATTTCAATGAAATGCTTAATTATAAAGGAATGCGCCCAGAGGGAGTTGAACCCCCAACCTCCAGATCCGTAGTCTGGCGCTCTATCCAGTTGAGCTATGGGCGCTAAAATTAATTTATGTAGTAGCGATATTAATCTCACTTATCATTTAAAATATTAAAGGAATAATTCTTTTTATATGAAAAATAATTAACTTTCAATAAAAATTTTCTTGACAAAAAAATTAAAAATGTAAATTCAATATTTAAAATTTAATTATAATATCCAAAGGAGCAAATTTTATGAGAAAAAAAGCTTTAATTACTGGCATTACAGGGCAAGATGGAGCTTATTTAGCAGAGTTATTATTGAACAAAGGTTATGAAGTTCATGGAATAAAAAGAAGAAGTTCTCTTTTTAACACTGAAAGAATAGACCATTTATATAAAGATCCCCATGAGGAAAATGTTAATTTTTTCCTACATTATGGAGAGATGACTGATAGTTTGAATTTAACAGCAATTATTCAAAAAATCCAACCTGATGAAATTTATAATTTAGCTGCTCAATCTCATGTTGCAGTATCATTTGAACAACCAGAATATACTGCAAATGCTGACGGAATAGGGATACTAAGAATCCTTGAAGCTGTTAGATTGCTTGGATTAAAAGATAAAACAAAAATATATCAAGCTTCTACTTCTGAACTTTATGGTAAAGTAAAAGAAATTCCTCAAAATGAAAAGACACCTTTTTATCCAAGAAGTCCTTATGGTGTAGCAAAATTATATGCCTACTGGATAACAGTGAATTATAGAGAAGCTTATGGTATGTTTGCTTGTAATGGAATTCTTTTTAACCATGAATCACCAATTAGAGGAGAAACATTTGTTACAAGGAAAATTACAAGAGGAGCAGCAAGAATTTTATTGGGACTTGATAAAAAGCTTTATCTTGGGAATTTAAATGCTAAAAGGGATTGGGGGCATGCAAAAGATTATGTAGAAGGGATGTGGCTTATATTACAGCAAGATGAACCAGATGATTATGTACTGGCAACAGGTAAAACAACAGAAGTTAGGGAATTTGTAAGAATGGTTTTTGCTGAATTAGGAGTAGAAATTGAATTTAAAGGTAAAGGAGTTGATGAAAAAGGAGTTATTGTAAATGTAGAATTAGAAATTTTGAATTCTAAATTAGAAAATATCGGGATAGATAAAAATATAATTAAAAATATAAAATCACAAGTTCAAAATCTTTTAGGAAAAGTTGTGGTTGAAGTAGATCCAAGATATTTTAGACCAGCTGAAGTTGATATACTTTTAGGAGATGCCACAAAAGCAAGAAAAAAACTTGGATGGAAGCCAAAACATACTGTTAAAGAACTGGTGAAAGAAATGGTAGTATTCGATCTTGAAAAAAATTATAGAGAATTATTACTTAAAAATTATGGGATTGAATTGCCAAAAAGTTGTGAATTGTAAATAAAAAATGTTAGTTAATTATGGAAAAATTACTATATTTAATAAATTTTAGTGAGGCTAAAAATGATTCAGCAAAAAAATTTTTTACTAATTACAGGTTCTTGTCCCCCTATTACTGCTAACAGTAAAATTGTTGTATTCGGCGGTACTGGACTTGTAGGTAGTGCAATATTAAAAAAACTTGTAGAGAAAGGTTATAAAAATATATTAGCAACTTATAATAAAACTAATCCTGAAAAAATATATTTACAGATTACTGATTACAGAGGAAAGATTATATTTATTCAAGTTGATCTTCTATCTCAACAAGCTGTTGCTGATTTTTTTAAAAAATACAAACCAGAATATGTTTTTCTTGCTGCTGCAAAGGTCGGAGGAATATTAGCAAATAATATATATAGAGCAGATTTTATTTATGAAAACTTACAAATTCAAAATAATGTGATATATAATGCTTATAAATATGGAATTAAAAAGCTGTTATTTCTTGGTAGTAGTTGTATATACCCTAAAGATTGTCCTCAGCCAATAAAAGAAGATTATTTATTAACTGGAGAACTTGAATATACAAATGAACCTTATGCAATTGCTAAAATTGCTGGAATAAAAATGTGTGAGAGTTTTAATTTGCAATACGGAACTAATTTTATTTCTGTAATGCCAACAAATTTATATGGACCAAATGATAACTTTGACCTTGAAACATCTCATGTTTTACCAGCGCTTTTAAGGAAAATATATCTTGGAAAATGCTTAGAAGAAAATAATTGGGAAGCGATTAGAAAAGATTTAAATAAAATTCCTCTTGAAGGAATTGATGGAAATGCAAGTGAAGAAGATATTTTAAAAAAATTAGAAAGATATGGGGTTTCATTGGAAATTCAAAAATCAAAATCTATAATAAAAATAGAAATATGGGGGACAGGAAATCCTCTTCGGGAATTTCTTTATGTTGATGATATGGCAGATGCTTGTATTTATATTATGGAAAAGGTTAATTTTCAAGATCTTGTTACTCAGATGTCTAAAATGCCAAATTCAAAAA
>JALVYZ010000291.1 GCA_027037705.1 bacterium
TTATCCGGTATTTACTCCTAAAAATATGGAAAAATATAATCAGTATAGAGAATTATTGGATAATTTTAAACAAATAATTCCTGTTGGTAGACTTGCAGATTATAGATATTATGATATGGATGATATAGTCAAAAGAGCTTTAGAAGTTTTTGAGGAAAAAATAAAATGAGTATATCTATTTATCCAAAAAGTAAAGTTTATATAGTTGCACCAGCAAATGTAGCGACAGGGGGTCCTGAATTGTTACATCAGTTAGCTTATCATTTAAGAAAAGATTTAAATATTGAAGCTTTTATGTATTATATCCCAACCAATTCTCCAAATCCAGTTCATCCAGCATATAAACAATATAAAAATCCCTATGTAAAACAGATTGAAGACAATGAAGAAAATTTATTGATTGTACCTGAAATTATAGATAATATGAAAGTATTACAAAAATATTCGAAAATAAGAAAGGTAATTTGGTGGCTAAGTGTAAATAATTTCTATACTTCAATAGTTCTTAATTCCAAGAAAAAATTCTTTTTTAGACGTACTTTAAACAAGATATATAGATTACTATTTGGTGAATTATTTTTTGACATAAATGACCTTGAACCTGAAGACATTAGAATAAGCATTTTAGATATTCCTTTTATTAAACAAGCAAATTATCATTTTGTACAAAGTTTTTATGCTTTAAAACACTTAGAAAACAACAATATAGAAAAAAATAAAATTTTCTATTTATCTGATTATTTGAATGAAGAATTTTTAAAAATAGAAACAGATTTATCTAAAAAAGAAAATATTGTAGCTTTTAATCCTAAAAAAGGCTTAAGTTTTACACAAAAACTGATAAAAAGAGCACCAGATATAAAGTTTATTCCACTAATCAATATGAATAGACAACAGGTTATAGAAACTCTTCAAAAAGCTAAAGTTTATATTGATTTTGGAAATCACCCTGGTAAAGATAGATTACCAAGAGAAGCAGCAATTTTAGGGTGTTGTGTAATAACAGGAAAAAGAGGATCTGCTAAGTATGCGGAAGATGTTCCTATACCTGAAGAGTATAAATTTGAGAATAAATCGAAAAATATTCCAAATATTATAGAAAAAATTAAGGACTGTTTTAATAATTATGAAAAAAGATATAATGATTTTGATTTTTATAGAAAAGTTATAAAAGAAGAACCAAAAAAATTTAAAGAGGATTTAAAAAAAATTTTTGTTAAAACAGTAAAATGAATTATTTTCCTAAAGTTTATATTGTAATCCTTAATTATAAGGGTTGGTGGGATACAATTGAATGTTTAGAAAGTGTGTTGAGGATTAATTATCCCAATTATCAAGTTATTGTTGTAGATAATAACTCTCCAAATAATTCTATGGAATACATAAGGGATTGGGCAGAAGGTAAAATAGAAGTTTGGGTTAATCCCAAAAATCCTTTAAGAAAATATACTTTTCCACCTATAAAAAAGCCTATTTCATATGTATATTATCAACAAGAAGAAGCTGAACAAGGAGGGAATTCTGATAAAGAAAATAATTCTATTTATAAACTATCTGAAAACAACACGAGTAAATATCCTGTAATCTTTATACAATCAAGAGAAAATTTAGGATTTGCTGCAGGTAATAATATTGCTATAAGATATGCTTTATCAAAAAATGATTTTAAATATATTTTACTACTTAATAATGACACTGTGGTTAATCCAAACTTTTTATCTAGACTTATTGAAATCTCAGAAAGGGAAAATTTAGGACTTAGCGGATGTAAGATTCATTATTATCATGAACCTAAAAATATATGGTATAACGGTGGAAAATTTTACAAATGGATTTGTAAAACTACTCATATTCAAAATGAAAATACAACAGATTTCTCAGAATCAAGCTTTATCACCGGTTGCTGTATGCTTATTAGAAAAGATGTTTTAGAAAAAGTGGGGCTGCTTGATGAAAGTTACTTTATGTATGTTGAAGATCTTGATTTCAGTTATAAAGTTGCAAAATCTGGAGATAAATTAGGAGTTGTTCATAAATCTGTAATTTATCACAAGGTTGGATCTAGTAGTGGAGAAGAGATCACACCTTTCAGTGCCTACTGGATGATGAGAAATAGAATAAGATTTATTAGAAAATCTTTAAAAAAAATACAACAAATAACTTCATTAGGATTCATTTTCTTAAGTAGAGGTTTTATGTATCTTTACTGGAGCTCTAATATAAAAAAATATAAAGATATAATTAAAGCGCAACTTAAAGGAATAAAAGATGCTTTCTTGTTGAAAGAATAAATATCCCATTTTTTTAATTTTCAAAAAGGAAATCTTCTAGAAAATAGGAGTCTAAAATTTAATAATCTTATTTTTATTCCGAAAGATCTATAAAAGATAATAATTAGGAGTTAATATATGGAAGATATAAAAGTTTTAGTAACTGGGGGGTTTTCTGTTGGTAAGACACAGTTAATAAAAACGTTAACAGATGATTTTGTATCAACAGAAAAACCAATAACAGATAATAATGAAATCTTATACAAAGAAAACACAACTGTGGCAATGGATTACGGAAAAATTAATATTGATGGAAAAACAGTGCACCTTTTCGGAACTCCAGGACAGGAAAGATTTAGGTTTATGTGGGAAGTTTTAGATAAAAATAAATCAGCGTTTATACTTCTTGTAGACAGCACAGACATTAAGAAAATAAAAGAGGCGGAAACTTTTTTAGATTACTTTAGCAAAGACAATGTTC
>JALVYZ010000292.1 GCA_027037705.1 bacterium
GGTTATTCTACTGCCTGGAAAGGTTTTTTAGCTAAAATGAATTCCTCCTCAAAGTCAACAGAGGTAGAAAGTGTTATATTTGTCCCAGTTGCTCCTGCTGGGTATGGTAATGAATAAAAGGAGGGGGATATGGCAAAAAAAATTTATTATTTATTTTTAATTTTATTCCTTTCTTTTAATCTTTATGCAGATCAACATACAATAAAGATAAAAATTGACAATCCCAATAGTGATAGTGACTATGAATGTTATCATGACAGTAGCGATAATAAATGGTGCCAGGTATATATAGAAATTCCTGCAAAATTATATATGGATAAAGGATGGTTGAGAAGAGACTTAAAAAATTTGAGATTTAATAATGGTAGTAATGACCTCACATATTGGGTTATTCAAAAAGCAGATAATAATTATCATATAAATAAGTTAGGTTTGTGGTTACTTATTCCAGATTTACAAACAGGTGTGACTTATATTGATATGATTATTGATGATAATAATTCAACTTCATATTGTAATCCAAGAGCAACTACTGATTTATCTGATGATAGAAGTAGTTATCTCTGTGCTGCTTCAGTATTTCCATTTTACAGTTATAATGTTGATGATTGGAAGCTAACAAAATATCCATCAAATCATAACTGGTATGATCCAGATACCATATTTATTAATAATACCTTATACGATCCAGATACTATATGGCCTGGAAAAAGAAGGGATGAAGCTAAAACAGGAAATGAATTTACACTTCATATTGATAATATGAAATACTATGCACCTTCAGGAAGTTATTACTCAGAAGCCAAAATTTATTTTTTATCTCAAGCTCCTGCAAATAGTCCTGAAGAATTGGAAAATAGTGATGGCTATAGATTATATATAGAAAAAGCTTATGATTTTAATAACGTATCAGATAATCTTCATTATACAAGAGTCCATTTTAAAATAAAATTGCAGTTAAAAGAAGGAATAATGTGGTTAACTAAAGCTGAGACTGATTGGTACCCATATAATAATACACGACATGTTTTTGATATAAAAGTTTCAAGTGATAAAATAGCTTTGTATATAAATGGTGAACATAGATATTTTTCTTCTGTTGCAGGAAGTGTTGATAATAATGGAGATTTTATAAGAGAAGATTTTTTTAATTCTGGTTTTTTTGGGATTGATAGGATGGGATGGAGAATATGTTGTGGAACAGATATAAATTACATAATGTTAAGAAACTATTATAAGGAAGAACCTGATGTTGAGGTATATGGAAATACTGATGTAATAGTTGGAAAAGGTACTGCAGATAGAGGTGAAGATCTAATAGAAATAGTTCCAGATATACAATTAGTTGGATTAGGTACAACAAGTGCAGAAATAAGCGGAAATACATTAGATAAATATGTGTTTGCTAAGTTAAATATAGCAAGAGAAAATCAAATAATTAATGATTTCAAATTAAAAATTAAAAATAGAGGAGACAGTACTGCTACTTTTAATATAATTCAACATAAAATTGCAGATAATCCATCTGGTTGGGTTGTTTATTGGTGTGATGAATCAGGAAATAATTGTTCTATTTCTCATCCTGATTCTATCTCAATAGAAAGTGGAGATTACAAAGAATATACATTAAAAGTTATTCCTTCTCCATCTGTTCTTTTTAATGGTGGTTCAATAAAGGTAAAAGTTAGTGTTGTATGTAATGAAGATGGGAGTTTTGATAATGCTGAATTTAGAGTAAATGTTTTAACTAAATTGGATTGTTACTGGAAGTATAAATTACCTATAAATATAAACTGGAGTCCAGTTCATGGATATGATACTTTATACGATTATCAGGTTTTAGTTAATATTAGAAATATGACTGAATTACAATATGCTAATGAAGATGGTAGTGATATAATAGTTACAGATAGTTCAGGAAATATTTTACCATTCTGGATTAAAAATTTTGATTACAATGGGAGAAATTTAAGTTTATGGGTTAAAACTCAATCTATTTCAGGTTCAGATAACAATATTATTTATGTTTGGTGGGGAAATAAGGAATTTAAAACAACAAAATCTGATATATATAAAACCTTTGACCTATTTGAGGACTGGCATGAATATAATCTTGGACAAACAGTTGGCTGTCCTGATGGCACAGCTCAATGTTCATCTGCTTCAAATGATTTAAGTGGATGGAAGAATATTCCAACCCCAGATGATTATTATAATTGGTGGATAATTAAAGAGTTGCCATCTGGGAATAAAATTTTAAATACTGATATCTATAGAGATGGCAGTGCTATTGATGTTCATAATGGACTTTGTGGTTACTCTGATGGATCTGGAAAATCTTGCGATAAAGGACCTTATCTATTTGGCGGTAGCAAAGCATGGGACCATTATGAAGTATATTATAAAATGAATGCAGGACCTTATTGTCAGTATAGTGGATGTGGAAATCCATGGGGGAATCCACAGTACAATCCAGTTTATGTCCTTGATGCAGGAAATATGTGGGGAATTGAATTTTTTGCTGATAAATTTATTTTTAGACCTTATTCTTCAGGTATTGATTATGTGTGGCAATATCAGACATATCCAAGAAATATTTTAGGAGAAAGATTCCCTGAAAGGAACCAATGGTATTGGGTAAAAGTAAGAGTTTATAAAGAAAAAGATACAGGTATGTCAGATATTGAGGTATGGATTGCAAAAGATGAACCACAGGATATTGATAATAACACATATTATTATGAAGTTGGTTATTTTAATGCTCCACCAGTTTTTGATATCCCATTTGGAAAAATAGGTTTAGGTGGTTGGGATAGTGGATTCTATTTTGATGATGTAAGAGTAAGAAAATATATTAATCCAGAACCTACTTGTTCTCATGATAATGCTGAAACTCTTTCCCCAAGGGAAAATATTTCTTTATCTCAACCTCAAATAACACCACCATTCTTTGAAGGAAGGTCTGCATATATTTTTACTCGTACAAAACCATTTAGCTGGTTAGGTGATTTAATAGCATTAGATGCAGATTGTTATATAGGGGATAATTGTACTTCTAATCAAGATAAAGATAAAGAAGGTACTTTAAGTATATTTGGAAAAATTAATGATAATGTTTCAAAGGGATTAGGTTATTTCTTATTGACATCTCTACCTAATGACTACAATAGAACAAATATTGAAGATAATAATTGGATTCAAAATGGTAGATTTATTTTAACCAGAATTGATAATAAAACTACGCATGATTTTAATGGCTTTGATAAATTTGATTTAACAAACTGTAGTTATTTAAAAGATTTATTATTAACAACAGGTACTTGTACAGAAAGTGATAATTATACAGATGAAACTGAAAAATTGATTAAATTTGTAAGAGGATTTTACATCTCTGATTATTCTAAGTCAAATGGTAGAAATATGGATTCAGATCCTCTTTATGGGAATAATAATGGAACTGCTGAAGATAATGAACAATGGAAGTTGGGAGATATTTTGCACTCTAATCCTTTAATTGTAGGTATACCTAATATGCTATATGGAGACACTTCTTATTCAAAATTTGTCACAGACCATAGAAGTAGAGAATTAGTATTTTACTTTATGAGTAATGATGGAATGTTGCATGCTTTCAGAGTAGCAGAATTTGATAACTATACAGTTATAAATCTTCCAAGATATAAACCAGTGGATCCCATTGAATTATGGGCTTTTATTCCAGAGGTAAATTTGCCAAAATTAAAAAATACAACAGAAGCTGATCACCATTATATTGCAGATGGTTTATTAAGAGCAATTGATGTTAAGGATGGAAATAGATGGAAAACTATACTTATGGGAATTTCTGGTAAAGAATCAGAATATATATTTGCAATAGATATTACAGATCCTGCAGACCCTGAATTCCTTTGGGAGTTAAATAAGTACAAGAATCCTGAATTGTTCAATAAATTAGGAACTGCTATTTCTGCTCCTGCTATGGGTAAATTGAATGTAAATGGAAATGAAAAGTGGGTGGCGATTTTTGGCAGTGGTTTTAGTAATAATTTTATACAAAACTATACTGAAAAGAAGGCTTATTTAACTATTATAAATATTTTAACTGGTGAAGTTATAAAACAGATTAAAATAAATGATAAAATTGGAAATGTTTTAACAGATATATCTCCATTAAGAGATAAAAATGGTAATTTATTAAAAATATTTTTTGGTGATTACTATGGAGCTTTATGGAAAGTCACTAATGAGAGATTAAGTGAGTTAATAGTTCAAAATAATCCTGAGTTAAATGAAAATGATATGCTTTTTAAACCTTATGATTATGATAATCCTACTTCACCTTCAGAAGTTAAAAGACCAATTACCGCATATCCAATTGTTGCAAAAGGTGAAGGTGAAAATGACTGGTGGATATATTTTGGGACAGGAGATTATGATGAATATGATCCAAATTATCCATATCAGAGATTTTACGGGATAAAAGATTCTCAAACAACTTATACTGATGCAGAAAATTGTGATAATTCTACTCCAACTTGTGGTGATTTTGTAAATGTAACATCATCAAATCAAACTAACATAAATAAAGAGAGCTGGGTAATAGAATTAGGTCATACAGATACAATGGATGTGATTTATTCTGATTATAAAGAATGTTATAATAATTGTGTAGATAGTGGTACAGATGCTGATATTTGCGAAAGTACCTGTAGAGAATCGAATAAATCAATTAAAGGTAGAAATGAGAGAGTTATTCAACCAGCAACTGTTTTTGGAAAAATGGTATTTTTTACAACTTATGAACCAGAAAATAATCCATGTGGTGGTGGGTTAAGCAGATTTTATGCTGTAAATTATACCACAGGGACTGTGGAAAATGATTTATTCTTAATCGGTGGAGCAAATGATTCAAGTACCACAGATAGTAGTAGTTCATTTGCAACTTTAAGAAGCGTTCAACTATCTACAAAAGGAATTCCAAGTAAAGCTTTAATATACACAGGACATGGTGGAAAAAGTAAAGTTGTTGCTTCTGGATTAATTAATAGTTCAACAGGAGTTTTTGAAAAAATTAATTTGAATCCAGGAGCTTTTTTAAATAATATTGATATTCTCCTATGGAGAAGAATTAAGTGAATAAAGGATTTACTTTATTAGAGTTGTTTGTTATTGTATTAACATTTTCTACTCTTTTGTCAATTTCTATGATTTCATTTAATTATTGGGAAGCAAAGAATAACACAAAAAATTTTGTGTTTGAATTGGCTTCTGAAATTAATTATGCAAGAGATTTATCGCGTAAAGAGGGAAAAAGAATAATTTTTGCATTAGTTAATCCTGGTGCAGGTAATCAAAACTGGACAGGAAATAGCAATATAGATCCAGTTTGCTATTTTATATTTGAAGATGATAATAAAAATGGAACTTACGATAATGGGGAAAAAATTATTTCTTACAATAAATGCAAAAGTGTAAAAGTGACAGCGAATACTTTAATGAGAAGTTATGGGTCTAATGGTAAATGTATGATTTTATTTCCAATTGGTCTTCCTTTAATTGGAGATTCTGATAAGACTTTAACATTTCAAGCTAAAACTAACACTCATATTAGTTATTCTATTAAAATACATTCTGTAACTGGAATTGGAGAGATAATTCAATGAAAAATAAAAAAAAAGGTTTTACTTTAATTGAAGTTTTGGTTGCTATGTTTATTTTTACAATTGGTCTATTAGGACTGTTACCTTTATTAATTTCAAACATTAAATTAAATGAAGAAATAAAAATGAGAAATGGAGCATTGAAACTTTTAGAAAGTTATACTTTAAGTTTAAGGGGTATAAATTATGATGATTTTAATGTTAATAACCTGAAAAATAATATGAATTATCAAGATACCTTTTCAAGTTATTTTACAAACTCTTTAACAAATAGCCCATGTCCTACAGGTTATGAAGATAGATTATATAAAGAAGATAATCTAACAAAAACAGTTGGGGGGACATCTGTTAATTATAGATATTTAATAAAATTATGCATTGATGAAGATTATCTTTATCCATATCTAAAAAAAGTTCATATTTGGATTTTTTGGAAGTTTAAAGAAAAATTTCATAAAATGGAGACAGAAATTTTTATTGGAAAGAAAACTTAGAAAATGAAAAAAGGATTTACAATAGTAGAGTTATTAGTCTCTATTTCTATTTTTTCTATTATACTTGTTGCAGCATCTGATTTTTATATCAATTCAATGCGTGAAAGTTCTAAAGAGAGATTAAAAGCTTTTAAAGAAAATGAAGTAAAAGAGGTTTTTAGATTAATTGAGGACGATATTAGACATGCAGATTTTGGATATGACAATAAAACAGATAATGATAATAATGATAATAAAAGTATAGCAATCTATGCACTTGATAAATGTGGAAGTGGAGCTAATGAAACATTTTGTAAGCCTAACACAAGTCGTATCTTCATTGCAGATGGCTGGCAAATAATCAGAGATTTCACTCAGGATAATTGTCCTGATGGAGATATTATTGATACAGATTATGAGACAATTTTAAATAAATTTAAAGCTGAAGTAGTCTCTTATACACCAGGAAATAAAAATATTACATTAAATACCTTAAATATTGATTCAAAGTGCAGGCAGGCAAATACATCAGCATTATGTGGCTCTAACACTTCTGATTGTAATGATTTTAAAGATAATAAAGCATTAATTATTGCTCGTTGCTATGATGGAAGTAATAATTTTGGAGTTGAGGGAAGAAGAATAGGAGGAATTAGTAGCACTACCATTTCATTTATTTCAAATGAAAACTTTCTTACTTATTACAATTGTAATCAAGCATATAGTGTAGCATTTCCTGCAATTGTCTGGTACATAAGAAAAAATAGTAATGGAGTTTTTTCTTTATATCGTAATGAGAATCAGGTTATTCAAGATGTTGATAATTTTGTTGTAAGAGTTGGATATGATACAAATGGAGATGGTATTATTCAAAGTTCAGAATTATATGAAAATATTCCTCCAAATAGTGAATATTCAAAGTTAAAATTTTTTGAAATATCAATTGATTTTTATTACACATGGAAGAATAAAAAATATTTGATGAATTATAAAACAAGTATTGAGGCATTTCATTAAATTACCAAAAATAAAAAATAAAGGATGAAGTTTAATGAGAGTATTAGTTACAGGTGGAGCAGGTTTTATAGGAAGTCATTTATGTGATTACCTTTTGAAAAAAGGTCATGAAGTAATATGTCTTGATAATTTTTTTACTGGAAGAAAGGAAAATATAAAACATAATTTAGATAATTTTAAATTTGAAGTTATAAGACACGATATTGTTCAGCCAATTTTTCTTGAAGTTGACTGGATTTTTCATTTAGCAAGTCCTGCAAGTCCAATTCACTATCAATACAATCCTGTAAAAACCACAAAAACAAATGTTATGGGAACAATCCACATGCTTGGGCTTGCTAAAAGAGTTAAAGCACGAATTTTACTTGCTTCAACTTCAGAAGTTTATGGGGATCCCACAGTCCATCCTCAAAAAGAAGACTATTGGGGGAATGTAAATCCAATAGGACCAAGAAGTTGTTATGATGAAGGCAAGAGAGTTGCTGAAACATTGATGATGGATTATTATAGACAGAATAATGTTGATATTAGAATTGTTAGGATTTTTAATACTTATGGTCCGAGAATGTTAAAAAATGACGGAAGAGTAGTTAGTAATTTTATTGTGCAGGCTTTGACAAATGAAGATATTACTGTATTTGGTGATGGAACACAGACAAGGTCCTTCTGTTATATAGATGACTTAGTTGAAGGATTATACAGAATGATGGAACAGGAAAAACATATTGGTCCAATAAATTTAGGCAATCCAGAAGAATACAAAATTATAGAGCTTGCAAAAAAGATAATTGAAATGACTAATAGTAAATCAAAAATAGTTTATAAATCATTACCTCCAGATGATCCGACTCAAAGACAACCAGATATAACTTTAGCAAAAAAAATTTTAAATTGGCAACCAACAATTAGTCTTGACAAAGGTTTAAAAAAGACAATTGAATACTTTAAAAAAATATTGGAGGTGAAAAATGTATAAAATCATTGAAAGGACACAATCAGCATATGATTATCAATTATTAATTAAAAGAATTATTGAAACACCATTAATATATTTTCCAGAACAGGAAATAGTATACAGAGATTTAAGAAGATATACTTATAAAGATTTTTATAAAAGATTAAAAAAAGCTGCAAACATGCTTGAAAAGTTAGGAGTTAAGCCAGGTTCTGTTGTTGGAGTAATGGATTGGGATTCATATAGATATCTTGAATTATTTTTTACAATTCCAATGATTGGTTCAATTATTCATACTATAAATATAAGATTAAGTCCTGAACAGATTTTATTTACCATAAATCATGCAGAAGATGAAATTTTATTTGTTAATAGGGATTTTCAACCTTTAATTGAGAAAATTAAAGATAAATTTACAACAGTAAAAGAAATAATTTATATGAGTGATGACTTACAACAAAGTGATTATGATAATCTTATTGATGAAGCTAATGAAGATTATGAATTTCCAGATTTTGATGAAAATACTCAAGCAACATTATTTTACACAACTGGCACAACAGGAAATCCAAAAGGAGTTTATTTTAGCCATAGACAATTAATGCTTCATACTTTATCTGTTACAATTGCTGCAAGTGGATATGAAACAAATGGAAGATTTCGTTCAAATGATGTATATATGCCAATAACTCCTATGTTTCATGTTCATGCATGGGGAATCCCATTTGTAGCTACTGTACTTGGAGTTAAACAAGTTTATCCAGGAAGGTATGACCCAGAATTACTTCTAACTTTAATTGAAAAAGAAAAAGTGACATTTTCCCATTGTGTCCCTACAATATTACATATGCTTCTCACACATCCTAAAGCAAAAGAAGTAGACCTATCA
>JALVYZ010000293.1 GCA_027037705.1 bacterium
AATTTAAAATTATATCCTCCTCATGATATTATTGGCGAGCCAATTATTAAATATTTGCCAGAGGATTGGACAAATAATCCAATAGTATGGTTAATAACTCAAGCACAAACTTTTTTAGCACAACATGAGATTAATAAAAAGAGAATAGAACAAAATAAACTTCCAGCTAATTCAATATGGCTCTGGGGACAGGGGAAAAAACCAGCATTTGAAAGTTTTAAAGATAGATTTGGTTTAACTGGAGCTGTAATTGCTGCAGTAGATTTAATAAAAGGAATAGGGGGTGCTGCTGGACTTGATATTATAAATGTTGAAGGTGCAACAGGTTATCTTGATACAAATTATGAAGGAAAAGCTCAAGCTGCAATTGAGGCATTAAAAGATAAAGATTTTGTATATTTACATGTAGAAGCTTCAGATGAAGCAGGACATGAAGGAAGTATTGAAAAAAAAATTAAAGCAATTGAATATTTTGATAAAAGGATAGTAGAACCTGTTTTTAAATTTTTAAAAGATAATTATAAAAATTTTAAAATATTAATAACAGCTGATCATCCAACACCAATTGAGAAAAAAACTCATACAAATGAGCCAGTACCATTTATAATTTTTGATTCAAGAAAGAGTAGTTTTACAGATAGTAGTTTAAACTTTTCAGAAAAATTAGCATCTAAAAATAATAATAATTTTAACACTGCGGTAGAATTAACAAAATATTTTTTAGATAAGGGATAATAATGA
Source organism: bacterium (assembly GCA_027037705.1). GTDB lineage: Bacteria > DYJV01 > DYJV01 > DYJV01 > JALVYZ01 > JALVYZ01. Next base: position 742 of record JALVYZ010000293.1, read on the forward strand.
AACCAACAAAATTTATATTTGTAACAGGAGGAGTTGTATCATCAATAGGTAAAGGAATAACAGCATCTTCAATAGGCGCTCTTTTAGAAGCTCGAGGATTAAAAATTGGAATGCAAAAGCTTGATCCATATATAAATGTTGATCCAGGAACTATGAATCCTTATCAGCATGGGGAAGTGTATGTTACAGAAGACGGTGCTGAGACTGATTTAGACCTTGGACATTATGAAAGATTTACTACTGCAAAAATTTCAAAGAAGAGTAATTATACAACAGGTAAAATTTATGAATCTGTAATTAATAAAGAACGAAAGGGAGAATATTTAGGAGGAACAGTTCAGGTTATCCCTCATATTACAAATGAAATTAAATCTGTAATACTTGACGCAATGGAAGGAATTGATATTGGTATTGTTGAAATTGGAGGAACTGTTGGAGATATTGAAAGTTTGCCTTTTTTAGAAGCAATAAGACAATTGCAGAATGATCTCGGTAGAGAAAATGTTTTATTTGTTCATGTAACACTTGTACCATATATTAAATCTGCTGGAGAATTAAAGACTAAACCAACTCAACATAGTGTAAAAGAATTAAGAGCAATTGGTATCCAGCCTGATATTATTGTTTGTAGGACAGATAGAGATTTACCAGATGAAGTAAAAAGAAAGATATCTCTTTTCTGTAATGTTGAAAAGTCTTGCGTAATCACAGCAAAAGATGTTGACACAATTTATGAAGTACCTTTGAATTTGAATAAAGAAGGTTTAGATGAGAAAATTATTGAAAAATTAAATATATGGACAGGTGCACCAAATTTAGATAAATGGGAATTTATTGTTAGTAGAATAAAAAATCCAATGTATGAAGTTAACATTTATGTAGTTGGGAAATATGTAGAGTTAATAGAGTCTTATAAAAGCATAAATGAAGCATTGATTCATGGAGGTATAGCTAATAATTGCAAAGTTAACATTAATTATGTAGAAGCTGAAAAAATCACACCTGAAACAGTAGACGATTTTTTAAAGAATGCTGAAGGTATTCTCGTCCCAGGAGGTTTTGGTGAAAGGGGAATTAATGGGAAAATTGAAGCTATTAAATATGCAAGAGAAAACAAAATCCCATTTTTAGGTATATGTTTAGGAATGCAACTCTCAGTAATTGAATTTGCAAGAAATGTTGCAGGATTGGAGGATGCAAATAGTACAGAATTTAGTAAAAGGACAAAACATCCAGTAATTTATCTTATGGAACAGTGGATTGATGAAGAAGGCAATATACAATATAGGACTGAAGAGAGTGCGCTTGGTGGTACAATGAGGTTGGGAGCTTATAAATGTATTTTAAATGAAGATTCAAATACTTATAAGGCTTATAAAAAAAAGGAGATATATGAGAGACATAGACATAGATATGAATTTAATAATGATTATAGAGAAGTTTTGCAAAATGCAGGATTGAAAATAGTTGGGGTAAGCCCTGATGACCAATTAGTTGAAATAATTGAATTAGATGATCATCCTTGGTTTGTTGGTTGTCAGTTTCATCCAGAATTTAAGTCAAGACCAATGGAACCTCATCCTTTGTTTAAAGATTTTGTAAAAGCAGCTAAAGGATAAATAAAAGAATTATAAAAAACAATGGGGTTAAAATATGACAGGAAGTGAAATTAGAAAAGCTTTTTTAAAATATTTTGAAAAAAATGGTCATACAATTGTAAAAAGTTCATCTCTTATTCCACAAAATGATCCAACATTACTATTCACAAATGCTGGAATGAATCAATTTAAAGATGTTTTTCTTGGGATTGAAAAAAGAGACTATAAGAGAGCTACATCTTCTCAAAAATGTGTAAGAGCTGGTGGTAAACATAATGACCTTGAAAATGTTGGTAGAACTGCAAGACATCATACTTTTTTTGAAATGCTTGGTAACTTTTCTTTTGGAGATTACTTTAAAGAAGGTGCAATTCATTTTGCATGGGAGTTTTTAACAGAAGTTT
>JALVYZ010000294.1 GCA_027037705.1 bacterium
AAGCTACAAAAGCTTTACGATTTGAGAAATAATTCTCCTGTATTCTGTTATCAGATTGTATGTTTTTAGGATTTGGGCGGATATAAAAATGCAAATGCGTAACCTTCCGCCCTGTCTTTATTTCTTCATAATCAAACAAAATATCTGTGTGTTCCGCAAGTTGTTCCTTTGCTTTTTCTAAAATTAATTTTTTTATATGACTTGAATATTGGTAACTCTTTGGTATTTCAAGTATTTGTCTAAATTCATCTACTTTAACGATTTTTTCAGCCTTATTTCCATATCTTTTATTTAGTTCTAACCAATCTTTTAAAATCTCATAAAGCCTTATTACATAAGAGCTTCTTAAAGATAAGATATTTTCAAGTCTGTATTTAAGATATTTTTCTTTTACTTCAAGTAAAAAAGGTCTTAATGGAGGATAAATCATAAATCTAACTTCACCTTCATTATATATTGCACCGCTAACCCAATTTGCTTTTAAAATAGAATTTTTATCATCTCCAAGAGGTATTGTAAGAGGATTTTTTAATAAATCATTTAAAGCTTCATCTATAAGTTCATAAATTCTTTTGGTTTTTTGTCCTGTAAGCTCTTTAAAATCTTTCACCTTTACCACATATTCTTCATTTACATCATCGCTTCTTTTTAAATTACTGATAACTACGCTTATAAACTTAATAGCTAACGGACTTAATTTATATCTTGCTTTTACAATAGCTTCACTTTTTTTAACTTCTAAATCTCCGTCTGCTCTAACTATTTTAGCCATTTAATAGCCTTTTTTATGCAAGTATATCATAAAAACAAAGATTTTTAACAAATTGTTATTTTTATTTTGTTTTTTCGCCCCACTTTTTTGTTTTTTATAACCCCACTTTTTTGTTTTTTCGCCCCACTTTTTTGTTTTTTCGCCCCACTTTTTTGTTTTTTCGATTATCAAAATCCCTAAATTTCGGGCTTTCCGGCTTCCTACACTATACATATTACAAGAATATATATAGACACTATCTAAGAAAAGGCAACAGAAAAATCAAAAAAATTAACAAAAACTAATCATTTTAAAAGGATATTTTCAATCAAAAAATTTTTATGCCCTTATTTTGCATTTTAAAGCCCATAGAGAAACGAAAAGAGGTTTTAGGCTATGTGTAGATATTAAAAAGTAGAAAAAGTATCTTAAATCGCTTCTAAACGCTAATTTTACATAAAATATTCAGACAACTCTTCAATTTTAAAATTTCTAAGTTCTTGAATAGGATTTTCTTTAAATTTTTTAATCCATTCATCTAAGTTATGCTTATCCCAAAACTTCTTTGCAGTTGTATAATGAACTTTTGAAAGTTTTGCTAAACGATAAGGAGTTAATTCTTTTTCTTCTTTAAATAACCCCGCATAATAATCCTCTAGTGTTTTATAAATCTTTTGTATAGTTCTTGCAACTTTCTTTTTATTTGCTCTTTTTGCAGATACTGCCTTATCCATTTGTTTAATTTCATATTCAAATCTCCAAACTTCTAAATCATTTTTGCTTATTTTTCTTTTCCCCTTCATAATTGCTTGATACTCTTCTTTTGGAATACGCACATACACATAGTTTTTGTAATCTTCTTTACTTACTTTAAAGCTCATTTTATTCCCTTATATTTCATACTGAAATCGGATTATATCATATTTATCTAAATAACACACTAAATGTGTTATAATTATTTTTAGTTTACTTATAAGGAGTATTCAAATGACTTTTGAAAAAGTAAGAACTAATGTATATTTGGATAAAAATCTAAAAGAACAGGCAAAGAAATTTTTTAAACAATATGGGCTTAGTTTAAGTGATGGACTTAACTTTTTACTTAAAAAAACTCTTGAAAAAAGAGAATTGGATTTAGATATGGAAATTGAGCCTATTTTACCAGGAGACCCTGATTATGAAATAACAAAAAATGCTTATGAAAATTACAAAAAACATCCTGAAGATTATGTAGATTTTGATGAATGGGTAAAGAGTTTAAATGTATAAAATAAAGCTAAAAAAGAGTGTTGCTAAATTTTTAGAGAAAAGACCTTTAAATGAACTTAGAATAATTATTGATAAATTTGAACTTTTGAAGCAAAATCCATATCCTATAAACAATTCTTTAGATATTAAAAAATTAAAAGGAAGTAATGAATATCGTTTAAGAATTGGAAAATATAGATTTATTTATCAAATCAAAGATGAAATTTTAGTACTAGTTATGGAGAAAGCTGATAGTAGAGGAGATATCTATAAATAAGTTTATACTGATAACGGAATAGAAGAGTTTGTTTCTTTTTGAAAATTATATACTGATGCCGGTATGTAATATATTTCCTCCTAAATTTCTTTGGATAGTGATAGATATTTGTGGGGAAGATGTATTATGTTAAGTAGATTATTTGCAATAAGTTATCATTTTTGATAACATAGTAATATGAAATGGCAAATATTATTTTTTAACGAAAAGGTAGAAAAAGAAACTTTGGAGTTTCCGCCAAAGATTTTAGCAAAGTTGTTACATATTTTTGAACTTATACAAGAACTTGGTCCTACAATAGGAGAACCTTATGTTAAACATTTAGATAATGGTCTTTTAGAGATAAGGGCAAAAGGTAAAGAAGGCATTGGAAGAAGTATATTTTGCTATCAAAAAGGACAAAAAATAGTGATATTGCACTCTTTTGTTAAAAAGTCTCA
>JALVYZ010000295.1 GCA_027037705.1 bacterium
ATGTTGCTGAAATTTTTACTTTTTGAAGCTATTAAATAAACCAATGACAATCCACCAAGTCCAAAAATTAGTGCAAAAAAAGGTAAAATGTAAAATGATAATCCTAAAGAGATTCCAATAACAGCACCAAGAGCAGAAGAGGATGCAATCCCTGTTGTAAAGCCATCTGCAAGAGGATTTCTTAGAAGAAGTTGTAAAAGAGATCCACTTAATCCCAACATTCCTCCAATTGCAAAAGATAGAAGAACTCTTGGAATTCTGAGAGATAGAAGTATATTATAATTTTCTGAAGTTAACTTAACAGAGCCAAATATAGTTGAAATTACAATTATAATAATGCTTATAAAAAATACCAATATAAATTTATTTTTTTTATTTTTCATTTTATTTTCGTGATTCGTAAATGTGTATATGTGTAAATGAGTATATGGGTAAATGCGTTAATTCGATTAAAAATTTTGTTGTTTATAATAATTTATATTTATTTATTGTTTAAAATTCACTAATCTTAACAATCTCTAACTAACCTTAATTAACCTCATCTATCCTGTTTTTTCACTTTTTAAGTAACACAATTGTAAAATATTTTCTCACTTCCTCATATAATTCTTTTGCTTCAAGGTCAAATCTAATTTCTTCTCCATCTTTACAGATATTTTTCATATATATTATATTTTTAAATTGAAATTTATTTATTTTTTCAACAATTTCTTTTGAATTTTTTGGAAATTTCATTAAAACAATTGAGTCACATGTTTCATAAATTTTTTTAAATTCATTTTCATCAAAATGAGTAACTGGATATATAACAAATTTCTCATTCTCAGAGACAAGAGGAGTTTCTGATTTACATGCAAGCATACTAACTGAAGAAATCCCTGGTATTGTTTCTGTTTCAACATCAGGTAGTTTATCTTTTAACATTTTAAGAATATAGCTGTAAGTGCTGTAAAGCATTGGGTCGCCGATTGTTATAAATATTACTGTTTTTAAATTTTTTAAATCTTCAATTATGTCATTTACAATTTTTTCTCTATGTTGCTTTAAAACATCACCATTATAACTCATTGGAAACTTAGCAGGTTTAATAATTGAATTCTTAATATATTCTGAAATTATCGAATATGCAAAACTTTTATCTTTTTCAGTTTTAGTTGGAACATATATAATATCTGCAGATTTTAAAATTTTAACTGCTTTTATTGTTAATAATTCTGGATCCCCTGGTCCAACTCCAACTCCATAAAATTTCCCAAGCCCAGACATTTTTTTCTCCTATATTTTTTTAGATAGAAGATTGAAGAAGGAAGGCGGACTACCTTCCACCTTCAACCTTATAATGTAAATACGTACATGCATAAATGTAATAATTTATGAATTAGTTATTGTATCGTTTTCCCGCATATACGCATTCTCGCTTTTACGCATTTACCTTTTTAATTACTCCAGACTCCACACTCCATACTCAAAACTTATTTTAAAGTTATCCCATTATCTCTTGCTACATCTTTTATATGCTGAACATAAATTTCAGCAATTTTTTTCTTTGCACCAAGCCCTTTTAATATAGGTATTACATGGAATCCCTGTGCTGAAATTACATTTTTCCATGAGTCTTTATCAGGTCCTGCCATATCATTGTTAGCATGGTCACCTGCAACAATCATGAATGGCTTTAATACAATATTTTTTTTATTGCAATGTTTTAATGAAACAACTAAATCATCAAGTGATGGATAACCTTCAACAGTTCCTATATATGTTTTTACATCAGGATACATTTTTCTGAATTCTTTTTGAGTTTCAGCATAAAGTCCTGTTGAAAAATACTCATTTCCATGACCCATATAAACAAGACAAGCATTATGTTTTTTAGCCAACATAATATCATCTTTAAGACTTTCAACTGCAATTTTTATATCTTCATGATAATCATATCTTGGACCAAATGTTCCAAGTAATGGTCTTCCTACAACTATTTTATGAATCGGCATCCATTTCTTCTTTATTGTTTGTATGCTTCGTAATCCTTTTGCATATGATAATACATCGAAATATTCTTCTCCATATGTAATATGTAATGGTTGAATGATAATTGTTTTGTAACCATCTTCAATTAAATCTCCAACTGTTGCAATCATATTTTTAACATAAAGAACCTCTTTTGGAACGCCTTTATTTAGCCATTTTTGTGCTTCAGATTGTCTCTTTTTCCAGATATTTCTAATAATATTTGATGTAAATGTAATTGCTACTTTTGTGTGTGGAAATTCTTTTTTAATTGTGTTGTAAATATTTAAAATCTGGGATAATCCTGACATATATGTTGTCCCAAATGCTGCAACAACTATTGCTGTTTTATCCTTTTTTTGATGATGTCCCATTGCAAATACTGAAGTTGCCATAAATAAAATTGTCATTAAAATTATTGCTATTTTTTTCATCTTAATCCTCCTATTTATTTAGTGTTTCGTGTTTCGTGGTTCGTGATTCTTGGTTTGTTTTTTTATCCTTCCTCCTTCAACCTTATTTCATATTAAAACTCCACATGAAGCTGGGTTGTTACACTGTCCTTTTTATCAACATTTTCTCCTAAAAATTTTATAGCAGAGTCATCAGCTTCTCCATGTAAATATTCAATACTTAAATCAACTGTTGTTCCCCATTTTTCATTGTTGAATAAATTAAATGTAAATGCA
>JALVYZ010000296.1 GCA_027037705.1 bacterium
TTAAAGATTTAGATGGGCTAACTCCAATGGTTGGCTCTCAAACCTATAAGATGTATATGAAACAGCAGATTAATATGTATCCTTTTGCATATCCTAAAGAATTGAAAAAGCTTCCATTACCAACTGTTGATGAAATTTTGAAAGATCCTAAAAAAGCAGGAATTACCTATTTAAGACACGACTGTGAAAGATGCCATATAGGAAACAGAGGAAGGGAAAAAAGAGGTGATTGGAGAGGAATGGGATGCTCAGCTTGTCATATCCTTTACAGTAATGATGGATATTATGAAGGAAACGATCCAGCAATAAAAAAAGACCAACCTGGTCATATGTTAAAGCATCAGATAGCAGGGACAAGGAGAACAGGTGGAATTCCAGTTGAAACCTGTAATTCATGTCATAATAGAGGCAAAAGAATTGGAGTATCTTTTCAAGGATTAATGGAATTTCCTTATGGTTCTCCATACAATAAAATGGGTAAAAAACAGCCAAAATTACATACAAAAAAATATCTGTTTATTTCAGATGATTTGCATCATCAGTATCAAAGTAGAAAGGAAAATCCAAAAGGTGGATTGCTATGTCAGGATTGTCATACAAGTATAGAAATGCATGGAGATGGGAATATCCATGGAACAACAATGGCTCAAGTTGAAATTGAATGTTCTGACTGTCATGGAACTGTAGAAAAATATCCATGGGAATTACCAATTGGATTTGGAGATGAATCTGGTAAAAAATTATCTAATAAACCAAGAGGAGTTGCTAAAAAAAGAATTGCTCCTGAAGATCAGTTTGGTTATCCTTACAAACCAGAAGATGGATTTATATTAAGTGCAAGAGGTAATCCACTTGGAAATGTAGTAAGAAGAGGAAATAAGGTAATTGTTCATTCTGCAACAGGTTTAGATTTTCAGGTTCCAGTTCTAAAAAATCTTGCAAAAGAAAATAAATGGAAAGACCCATCAGCAGTTGTAGCAATGAAATATATTAAAAAACATCAGGATAAAATGGAATGTTATGCCTGCCACGCATCATGGGTACCTCAATGCTATGGCTGTCATGTTAAGATTAGCTTTATGAGAAAAAAAGGAAAAATGGTTATGAGTACTGATTGGGTTGAAAATGCTAATGCTCACATGAAAAATGGAACAACTCCAGATTATCCAATAGGAAAAAGTGGAATCAAATCACCTGGAAAAATTATGGAATCAAGGTCATATTTAAGATGGGAAAATCCTGTTTTAGGAATTAATGGAGAAGGAAGAGTATCTCCATTGATGCCAGGTTGCCAAGTAACATATACTGTTATAGGACCAGATGGTAAAGCAATTGTAAATAATAAAATAGAATACAGTCCTGATGAAGCTAAGGAATTAGGACAGAAACATATCCCACTTGCAATTGATATGGCACCAGTTCAACCTCATACTGCTCAAAGAAAAGCAAGAACATGTGAATCTTGTCATACAAATCCAAAAACAGTTGGGCTTGGAATTGGCGGCGGAGTTTTTGGAAAATATAATGAAAATATTGTCGAAGATTTGATTGATGCAAAAACATTTAAACCTATTCCTAAAAAATATCAGGTTCAAATTCCAGCAATTCCTCAACTTAACTTTGACTGGTCACAAATTGTTAATAGAGATGGAATCCAGTTAGCAACTGTTGGTACTCACTGGCCAATGAGTAGGGCTTTTAATAAAGAAGAGATTAATAACATAATGAGAGCTGGAACATGTATGGGTTGTCACCAGAATATGAAAGATACAAAACTTTGGGAAAAGATTGCAACAAAAGGTTCTCTTGATGAGAAAAAACATATAGAAATGTTGAAGAAAATTATTCAATTTATAGGAAAGAAAGGTATAAAACCTGCAGAACTAAAATAATTTAAAAAAACCCGCCTTTGGGCGGGTTTTTTATTAAAGTATATAAAATTTTTTATCTTTTTCTTGAAACAAAACCAAATATTATAAAAAATAAGGCAAAAATTACAAAAGCGCTCATATACCATTTGAGCCCAGAGGATGAGACCTGAGAATCCTTATTTTCTGTTTCTTCTTTAAGCTCATAGCCTTTTACATTGTTTTTGGAAACTGTTTTACCATTTACATTAACATTTTTCATATTTTTCACAATATTGCCAATTTTTTTCAAAAGTTTTTTTCTATCTTTAACTGCTTTATTAAGGGATTTACCCATGGCTTTTGTTATAATTGCTTTAAATTTTTCAACTATTTCTGGATTTAAAACTCCTGGAACTGAAATTATATTTACAACCATCTGATTTAACATTGGATTATTGCATGTGTGATCACAGCATGCAACTCCGTGATTAACAACATTCAATGCATAATCAACTGCCAATTTTTGAACAATTTTTTTATCAGGCTTCCAGTAGCCTTTTCTCACAGCTTCAAGCATTCTTGCTGTTATTGATTGATAAGCCCAGGGATTTTCTTTAATAAAAAATTTTTTTAATCCCAATTTGTATTTGTCCTCTACATAAACCTTATAGGTTTCAAGCCATTTTTTGTTGTCTATAGCTTCTGGCACTGTTACCTGCCATCCCCACATATACTCAACAAAATTTGAAATTTCCCTTGCTCCTGCATAACCTTCTTTTATCATTCCTTTAATCCATTCTGGGTTTGTGTATCTCATTCTAAATTCTTTTCCTATTGTTCTGTTAAT
>JALVYZ010000297.1 GCA_027037705.1 bacterium
TTCAGTGCTGATGATGTAGGAAGAAATGATAGCAGTACAGATAAAATTACATATGATAGTCATGTTAAAAATTTGACAGAACCTGGAACATATCAAGTTGAAGTTACGATAAATGGAGGAACAATTACATCTGCAAAAATAAATGGTCATGATGCTACTATTTCTGGTAATTATGTTGTAGGAACAAGTGGAAATCCAGAAGCAGGACTACAACTTTTAGTTGATACCTCTACTGATGGAACTTATTCTGCAGAAATTAGATTATTAAGAGGAGTTACAAATTCCTTAGATGAAAGATTAACAGATATTTTAAAAGAAAAAACAGGACCTTTGAATGTATTAATTGATAACTATAATGATATTATAGCAAATATGGATAAAAAAATTGCAAGAGAAGAATTAAGAATTGAAAACTTAAAAAACAGGTTAATTCAACAGTTTACAGCTATGGAAAATATGATTAACCAATATAATGCCCAATCACAATATTTAATGGCCAATATAGGGAAATTACCTAAAATAGGATAATGGCATATGTTTTGCTGTTAAATTTATCAAAAGAAATTTTTTTCAATAAAAGGAGGATAAAATGAATAATATTAACAATTATCAAAAAGTTCAAGTTACCACAGCAGATAGATTGAAACTTGTGGTTATGCTTTATGATGGAGCTATTTCATATCTCAAAACTGCAATAAAATACATAAATGAAAATGATATGGCAGCTAAAGGAATATATATTTCAAAAGCTCAAGATATTATTGATGAATTAAATAATTCTTTAAACATGAATGAAGGTGGAGAAATTGCATCAACACTTCGCAAGATCTATAATTTTTTATATTTCTATTTAGTAAAAGCCAATCTCAAAAAAGATCCAAAAATGATTCAAGAAGTTATTGATATTTTATCATCATTAAGAGATGCGTGGGATGAAATTTCAAAGAAAAAAATGGGAGAAGAAAGCTCACCTCAAGAAAAAGTAGATCTAACTGCAGAAATAAAAGCATAAAAGGGCTTCAACATAGAAGCCCTTCTCTTCCCTTCTATTACTTTAAAATAACACTTGACAATTTTATATTTTTTTTAAATAAAATCTTTTATGAAAAAAAAAATCACCAACTCACAATCTAAAAAACTTAATAAATTCACTCCGCTAAAATTTATTATAATTTATATTCTTTTTATGTGCTTATTTCTTTTTTTAATTGGTCTTGATTCAGTAAAAAGAATTATTGATATTAATGGAATTTATACCAAAATGATTGTTTATTTAACAGTTTTAGCACTTAAACCATTTCATGTTGTTCAAAGTGCTAATGGTTCTATAATTAATCTAAAAGGAATCTCATTAGATGTAAAATTTGGTTGTAATGGCTTAGAGGCTTTTTTAATATACACTGTTGCAATTCTTTCTTTTCCTGCAAAAAAAATAAAAAAAATAATTGGAATTCTATTGGGATTTGTTATCATTCAACTCCTAAATATAATAAGAATTGCACTTTTAGGGTTAAGTGGTATTTATTTAAAAAGTTATTTCCAATATTTTCATATTTATATTGCTCAAGGAATAATGATTGCCTTTGTATTATTACTTTTTTTTATCTGGCTTCAATATGCGACTAAAAAATAAAATTCTTTTATCATTTGGAATATTTATTTTATCCTATTTAGCATCTCTTATTTTATGGATACATGTAAAATCTTATTATGGGTTAGTCCTTAGTAAACTTGGAAGTTATTTTGCATCAGCGACAATGAACTGTAGAATAGAATCTTTTTCAAAAGGAAAAGAAGTAACTAAAATTAATTTCTCAAAATTAATTTCAACAACAAAAGGTATTGGAAAATTAAATATAGATGTTAGTATTTCTGTATCAAATTATTCTTTTAATATTCCCTTAACAATTGCATTAATAGCATCTTTATTCCCCTTTTTTAAGTGGAAAAAAAGATATATTTTAGAAGCTTTTACAATACTTATATTAGTGCATCTATTATATATCTATTCTTATTGTTGCGTTTATATCTACCATATATTTGCAAAAGTTGGAGTTCAAAAATTAACTTCTACTGGACAAATTTTTTGGGAATCATTATGGACTTTTACAGATAATTTTGTTATAAGATTCGAACCATTTTTATTAACATTGTATATCTGGTTTAGAAACAAACAAAATATAATATCTTAAATTAATAATAATTATGACGAAAAAAAATTATTTAAATATTATATTTTTAATAGCTTCAATAATAGTAGCATTTTCTCTTTCCATTTATAAAAGAAATTGGCAATTAAAAAAATGGAAAGAAAAACCAGAATTTTATTTTGCTAATAATTATCTTCCTGCAATGAGCACTTTAGATGCTTATTATTGGTTAAGATATGCAAGAGATGAAATTACAGGTGATTCAAAAAAAATAAAAAAAGATTTAAGAAGATTTCCTGATCGTTTAAAATATCCCCATCCTGTCCCTATATTTAGTAGAATTTTATCAAAATTTTATAAATTTTTCCCCTCAGATGAATTCGACCAGTTATATGTGGGTTCTATTAAATTTTGCAACATCTTAGCAGGATTATTTATCATTCCTCTAATAATCTACATTTATCTTTCTGGAGGATACTTATCAGGTTTTTTAGCTTCTTTAATAGGCACTTTTAGTGCAGCTTACTATGTCAGGTCTTCAACTGG
>JALVYZ010000298.1 GCA_027037705.1 bacterium
AGACTGTATTGACTGCGGCGCCTGCGTAGAGGTCTGCCCAACAGACGCCATCTCAGCCGAGTAGTCGGCAACCATCGGGGGCTTCCCGCCCCCTTTTTTCTTAGGTACAAGGGGACCGAGTTAGGATGTTGTTTAAATAATTAACTATTATTCATTCTTTTGAAGATTGTAATTTCTGAGTGTCTTTAATATTAATTTCTTTGAGTTTGTTATTTGCATATTTTATTCCCTCCTCCTCATTCTTTTCAATGTATATTTCCACTGTTCTTTTTGCGATTTCTAAAAGCTTTTTGCTGTTTTCTCTTGATTTAAATGATTGTTGGATTAGATAGGAGATTTTCTGTTGGATTTTAGATTCAATTAAAGGGATTAGTAACTTTTTGATCTGTGAAGGTTTCCAATGAGAAATAATAGATCCTCCACCTTCTTTTATTATTTGCATTTGCCCGATTATTGAATTAATAATTAGAGCTAAATATTCTTTATTGATATCTTTAACTTGTAGTCTAACAATACCACTAGCAATTATTCCTTTAAAGTCTTCCTTCAAAACGTAAGCTATTCCTGGGGTAGCGTCTTTAGTTAAAAGAATCTCTCCTTTTTTAGGTTCAAACTTGTCTTTTAGTTTTATGTATAATTCATAGGAAATATATTTTTGATCTCGTCTTATAAGCTCATATTTGCTAATATTACTGACTCTAATGAAAGGAATTCCTTCTTCTTGGTAATTGTTACTTCCTACCTCTATTCCTTTTAAGGGTGGGGAAGTTAAAAACTGTTCTAAATAACTTAACTTTACTTTTTCTCTTAGTTTATTTAAGAGTTCATCATATTTCGGTTCCCAATACTCAGCATCCATTCTGTTTGACTTTATTACATCTGAAAGAGTTCTTATTGATATATTTTCTTCTTCCTCAAGCTCTTTTTTGCCTAATTTTATTTTCTTTGTTTTTGGCCTCCAGTTTTTTAGTCCCAATTCTTCTAATAAGATTTCTTCTGCTTGCTTGTAAAATTGCTCTGCTTTCTTTTGTTCTTCGTGGGCTTTTATAACAAGTTTTTCTATTAATTTTTGAAAAATATCTGAAGGAATGGGAATTGGTAAGTTCATTATATCTTCTTCTGAAACAGCTGGATACATAGTTGCTGTTGTTTTTCTTGTTAAAAGTTGTTTATAGTGTGTTGTTTTAAACAGAATAAATAAGTAACAAGGTTTGACCTCGTTGCTGATAATTCGTAGTTTGCAGAATCCCGTACTTGCAACTAAAGGTTTCTTGTTTACATCAAGAATAAATGTAACTGCATTTCTGTTAGGCCTGACTGTGGACACTAGTATATCATTTTTTTCAACAAGTTTTCTTGCTCTTGAAGGGGCAGATTTACAGGGAATTTCTTCCACTTCGTAGTTTCCGGTAGATAGGTCAACATTTGCAATTTCAATATAGTAGAACTTATTACAGTTTTTGTTATTGAAAGTCTCATATGTATTTGTAGCGATATTGCGTAAAGCTTTGTTATTTAATTTTCTTATTTTTTCTTCTAATTTTATCAGAGATGGGTCGTAATATTCTGCGTCAAGTCTTAATTCTCCTTGTAATTCTGAGATGTTAACCAACGAGTATTCTATGGTATGGCATTTTCCTTGATGAGTTGATATTATCATTTCTATACCTCATCTTTTATAAGCAAATTTAAAACGTTATAACAGGCTTTTATTATCTTGTGGTTTTCATCTGTTGGTTCAAGTTCTCCGTGGATTAATTGATTCCTTATCATATAAAGTATTTCTACAAAATATGGCCAGATTTCATCGGGCGATTCTTTTATGTAATACTTTCCGATTTTTATGTATCCTCTTGGTTTTTTTCTTAATTGAAAGTTCCTTGGGTGTATAAAGTCTTTAAAATTGATTTCATCAATTAACTGTCCGCTCATTTGTGGTTTTATGACTTCATTTTTTCTTATTGTTTTACCGCCGAAAATGCCCCCATCAAATGTTCTGATAATTTCCATTAGGTATAATCTAAACTCTTTTCCTTCATCAGAATTTTCATAAAATAAACTATTGAATTTCCTTTTTAAGGAATTGTCTCTGTTTTTGAGAGCTTCAATATAGTTTCTATCGTTCCTTCCTAAATTATCGTTTTGAAACAATCGTTTATACAATGCGTTAAAAGATAACCATAATTTTACAAAGGCTGCGAAGTAATCTATCTCAGCTTTTTTAAACCATTCTAAACTGTTAGATTGCCGAGGCATTTTTAGTCTACCTCCACGTCATCTAAAAAGTCAAAAGCGTTGTCTCCTTCTTCTAATCTCTTTTTTCCCCATTTAATAAAAGCGTCAGCTATGTCAAATAAATCTGTTTGATAGATAGGATTTCCTTTTTCATCAAATATCAGGTTCCCGTTTTCATCTTTTACAAAGATATAGTTTCCAGAATTGTCTTTAAATGGTATCTTTGAGACTGCAAAGAATATTGGATAATCTTTAATTTTAGGATTTCCTCCTTCATCAAGTTCTTCCTCTTTCCATTTTCTCAAAACCAGTAAAGAAGTTTTTGTTCCAGTATGTGGTTTAAAGGAATTTACATGTAATCCAATGACTGCCAGTATTCTTGCCTTCTTCATTATAAATTCCCGAATGTATTTATCATTTGTGTTATTAAACACTCCTTGAGGCAAAAT
>JALVYZ010000299.1 GCA_027037705.1 bacterium
AAAAGATAAAAATCGCAGATGTTATAATTTACGATTACCTGGCAAACAATAAATTCCTGGATTTCGCAAAAAAGGACGCTGAAATTATTTATGTTGGTAAACAAGGTGGTTGTCATACATTAAAGCAGGAAGAAATTAATAAATTAATAATACAAAAAGCTAAAGAAGGGAAAAATGTTGTTCGATTAAAAGGTGGAGACCCATATATTTTTGGTAGAGGAGGAGAAGAGGCAGAAGAACTTGTAGAGGAAAATATAGAATTTGAAGTTATACCTGGAATAACAGCTGCTTCAGCTGCAACTGCTTATGCAGGAATTCCGCTAACTCACAGAGATTTTACAGCTTCAGTAGCATTTATAACAGGTCATGAAAGAGAGGACTCAGAATATTCTAAAATACATTGGGATAAAATAGCCACTGGTATTGGGACAATTGTTTTTTATATGGGAGTTAAAAATTTACCGTATATAGTTGAAAAATTAATTGAAAATGGGAGAGCTCCTGAAACTCCTGTTGCTTTAATAAGATGGGGGACAATGCCATATCAGGAAACAGTTACTGGAACATTATCAAATATCGTTGATATTGTTAAAGAAAAAAATTTAAAACCTCCTGCAATTATTGTTGTTGGTGAAGTTGTTAAATTAAGAGAAAAATTAAGATGGTTTGATACAAAACCTTTATTTGGTAAAAAAATTATAGTTACAAGAGCAAGAGAACAGGCAAGTACATTAGTTGAAATTTTAGAAGAAGAAGGAGCTTATGTAATTGAATTTCCAACAATAGAAATTGTTGAACCTGAAGATTACTCTGAACTTGATAAAGCTATTAAAAATATAAAAACTTATGATTGGTTAATCTTTACAAGTGTAAATGGAGTAAAATTTTTTTTAAATAGATTAAAATATCATAAAAAAGATGTTAGAGTTTTAGATGGTATTAATATTTGCGCAATTGGACCTAAGACAGCTGAAACTTTTGAAAAGTTTGGAATAATTCCAGATTTTATTCCAGAAAAATATCAAGCTGAATATATAATCGAAGGTTTAGAAAAAATAGGTATAAATGGAAAGAAATTTTTACTTCCAAGAGCAAAAGTTGCAAGAGAAATTTTACCTAAAAAAATTAGAGAATTAGGTGGAAATATTGATGTTGTAACAGTTTATGAAACAAAAATGCCAGATACAAAAAAAGATGAAGTAATTGACATGTTGAAAAATAATGAAATTGACTACATTACATTTACAAGTTCCTCAACAGTTAAGAATTTTATAGAAATGATTGAAAACAAAATTGAATTGCTAAAAAATGTAAAACTTGTGTCAATTGGGCCAATAACATCTGACACAATTAAATCCTTTGGGCTTACCCCTTCTATAGAAGCTAAAAAATATACTATAGAAGGATTAAAAGAAGCAATCTTATTCAATGAAAGTTAAAAATTTATTTATAGATAAACAAAAATTACAAATAAAAATTAAGGAAATAACAAAAGAAATAAAAAATTCATTCAATTTTATAAAAAATATTGCACTTGTTGATAATGAGGATATTGATTTAATAATAATTACAAATAATGTTAAAGCAGATGATTTTATGGAAACTTATAATGAACTTTATAATTTTATAGCAGAAAAGATAGATATGGGTATTGATCTATTAATACTTGAAGAAAATGAATTTAAAAAAGAAAAAATTAAATTTAATATTATTCAAATTGTCTAATGATTGAGGTTAGTTAAATGAATTATAAAAATGTAATTGAAATTCTTGAAAATTATTACAAAAATCAGCTATGTGCTGTTGATAAATATAAAGATCCATATAAGGTATTAATTTCATGTATAATTTCATTAAGGACAAAAGATGAAGTAACAGAAAAAGCAGCCCAAAGATTATTTCAAAAAGCAGATAATCCGTATGATATGATTAAACTTAAACCAATGAAAATTTCTTATTTAATTTATCCAGCAGGTTTTTATAAAAGAAAAGGATTTCAAATTTATAATATTTCAAAAATTTTAATAGAAAAATACGATGGTAAAGTTCCCTGCGATTTAGAAGAATTACTAAAATTAAAAGGAGTTGGAAGAAAGACAGCAAATTTAGTGTTAAGCGTAGGATGCGGAAAACCTGCAATTTGCGTTGATACACATGTTCATAGAATCTCAAATAGACTTGGCTGGGTAAATACTCAAACACCTGAACAAACAGAATTTGAATTAATGGACATTATTCCTGTTGACAAGTGGTCAAGAATTAATAATTTATTTGTACTTCATGGCAAAAATATTTGTAAACCAATAAAACCTCTGTGTGAGAAATGTCCAATTAAAAATTTTTGTGCAAATGGAGAAAGCAATGTTTAATTTAGAAAAAATTTTCAAACCAAAAACAATGGCAGTTATTGGAGTTTCTTTAACTAATGATAGACATCCAGCAAATGTGATTTACAATAAAAACCATTTAAGATATCCTGTAAAGGTATATCCCGTTAATCCCAAAGGTGGCTATATTCATAGAGAAAAAGTTTATAAATCAATTAAAGAAATTCCTGATGATATAGATTTGGCTATTATAGCAGTTAAATCAGATTATGTTCCTATAATAATGAAAGAATGCATTGAAAAAGGTGTTGGAGGAAGTGTTGTAATTTCTGGCGGATTTGCAGAAATTGGGAAAATTGATTTACAAAATAAAATTGTAAAAATTGCAGAAGAAAACAAATTTCCTTTTATAGGACCCAATTGCCTTGGGATATATAATCCTACATTTATGGACTCACTTTTTTTGCCAGCTGAAAGAATTGTAACCCCTAAACCAGGTCATGTTGCAGTTATAAGTCAGTCTGGTGGAATTTTAATTGATCAGATGGTAAAATTTAAAGATGAAGGTATTGGAATGAGTATTGGAATAAGTATTGGAAATAAAGCTTTAATAAAAGAAACCCAACTTCTTGAATATTTTAATAATGATCCTCAAAC
Organism: bacterium; assembly: GCA_027037705.1. GTDB lineage: Bacteria > DYJV01 > DYJV01 > DYJV01 > JALVYZ01 > JALVYZ01. The sequence continues at coordinate 2,985 of JALVYZ010000299.1, forward strand.
TAAAGTAATAGCATTTTATATAGAAGGTTTTGAAAAAGGTGAAGGAAGAAAATTTGTAGAATTTGCCCAGAACTGCAAAAAACCTATTGTTGTTTTAAAATCGGGGAAAACTGAAGCTGGTAGTAAAGCTGTAAGTTCTCACACAGCTTCAATAGCAGGAGACTATAAAGTTTTTTCTGAAATTTTAAAACAGAAAGGAATCATTGAAGCTAAAAATGACTTTGAATTAATTTCATTTTGCGAAGCATTGGAATGTTATCATAGAAGGACAATAAAAAATGTTGGAATAGTTACAGGAAGTGGAGGGCATGGTGCTCTTGCTGTGGATTTTTGTTATAACTATGGTTTTAGTGTCCCAGAAATAAAGGAAGAAGACAAAAAAAATATTAAAAATAACTTAAATCCAAGTATTAAAGAGATTGCTTCATTAAGAAATCCTATAGATTTAACAGGAAGCGCTGTTGATAATGATTTTATAGTTGCATGTGAAAATATTGCAAAACTTGATTATATTGATGTGATAATTTTACTTTTATTACCTTACTTACCTGGAATATCAATGGATTTAAGTGTGAGGTTAAGTAATATTGCTCATGAATACAATAAACCATTAATAGCTTATATCCCTCATGTTGATAAATATCAGATGTTAATGGAAGGATTTGAATTAAATAATATACCTGTTTCACCATCTGTTAGAGGGGCTGTTCTAATGGCAAAAGGATTGGCATTATAATTTAAAAGGAGCAAATAAAAATGATTAATGAAATTATAGAAAAATGTAAATCATATGGTTGGATTTTAGAGCCTTATGCAAATGAAATTTTAAAGAATTATAACATTGAAATCCCTGAATACATTTTTACAGATAAAATTGAAAATGCTATACAATTTTTTAAGAAATTAAATTCACCTGTTGTTTGTAAAGTCGTATCTCCAAAAATTTTACATAAATCTGATGTCGGCGGAGTAATAGTCGGAATTGATACAGAAGAAAAATTAAAAGATTCTTTTTTAAAATTAATGAAATTAAATGGTGTAATTGGTGTAATTATTGAAAAAATGGTTAAAGGAACTGAATTAATTATTGGTGGAAAAAACGATTTTCAATTTGGCCCTGTGGTAATCTGTGGAATGGGTGGCATTGGAGTTGAAGTATATAATGATACTTCAATAAGAATGGCTCCTTTAAATGTAAAAGATGCTGAAAGCATGTTAAAACAGTTAAAATTTTATTCCATTTTAAAAGGATTTAGAGGCCAGAAAGGCATTAATATAAAAAAATTAATTGAAACATTAATAAATTTTTCTAAAATGTTAATGGATTTAGAAGATTATTTTGAATCTATAGATTTAAATCCTGTAATATGTTCAACAGATAACTGTTATGTAGCTGATGCAAGAATAATTTTGCTAAAAAACAATTGAAAATTTTAGAAAAATTATATAAAAGATAGTACAATGAATGAACTACAAGATTTTAAAAGATTTTATGATATTTCTGAAGAAGAAAAACAACTTTTAAAAATAGTTCATAAAATTATTTATGAAAATATTGATTTATTCTATAAAGAATTTAAAAAATTTTTTGAAGAAGATGATGAAACAAAAAAATTTTTAAAAAATTTTGAAACAAATTTTAAAAAGAATTTCTTAAAATGGGTTGATAAAACTTTCGCAGGAGATTATGATTCTCAATATATAAATTTTCTAAAAAAAATTGGACATACACATGCAAAAGAAGGGTTAAGACCAAGAATTTTTACAGTAAGTCTTGGGATTGTCAGGAGAATTCTTACAGAAATTATTAGAAACTACTTTGAAAATGTAGATGATAGAGTTAAAGTTATTAATGCTGTTAATAAAATTTTAGACTTTAACTTAGAAGTAGTTAATGCTGAAACAAGAGAAACTGAGCTTGAAGAGAAATTTTTTACATATAAAGTTGAAAGTAAATTAATAAAATTTACAGAAAACTTTTCCCATATTATTAATCTCTTCTTGGTTATTTGTCTTGTATTACTATCTCTATCATTAATGTATTTTTTTATTCACGATTTTTCTAAAATTTTTTATACTGGCCATGTTGAAAAGGGACTTATTTCAGCATTAGGTACAATGCTTGTTCTCTGGATGATGATTGAATTAATTGAAGTTGAAGTTAGAAATTTAAAAGAGCATAAAATTGATACTAAAATCTTTATTAGTGTTGTAATTATTGCTTTTATTAGAAAAATTCTAATTATAACATTTGAAAAGTACGATTTACATAAAGAAATATTTCTTGTTGGCACAGTTTTAATCTTAGCAATAGTTTACTTTCTAATTTCTAAAAGTGAAAAATAATGTTTAATAACTTCTATATTATCTTAGTGGAACCTGCCTTTGCTTCAAATATAGGCTCTGTGGCAAGAGCAATGAAAAATATGGGGTTTTATAATCTTAGAATTGTTAATCCTCAAGAAGGGATTACAGAGGAAAGTTATAAATTAGCATCTAACGCTGATGATATATTAGATAATGCAAATATCTTTGATAATTTCATTGATTCTGTAAATGATTTAAATTTTTTAATTGCAACAACAGCAAGAAGAGGAAAAAGGAGAAAAATATATTCAATAAAAGATACCTGTTCTTTTTTAACTAATCTAACAAAATCTTGTAAAATTGGAATTGTTTTTGGAAGGGAAAAAAATGGATTAAAAAATGAAGAAATACAAGTTTGTAACCTTATAACATTTATACCAACAAATGATGAATATTCTTCTTTAAATTTAGCTCAATCTGTGTTAATAGTTTGTTACGAAATTTTCAACAAATTTATAAACTTCAAACTTAATGAAGATGAAAAGATTTATCTGCCAGAAATAAAAGAAAAAGAGGACTTTTTTAACAGATTAAGAGATTTTCTTTTTGAAATTGATTATATGACAGATAATGATGCAGATTTTAAAATGAGAGGATTAAGAAGATTTTTTAATCGTTTTTTTATGACAAAAAAAGAACTGCATATGCTTTTAGGAGTTATGAGACAGGTTAGAAATTATCAAAAAATCATTGAAAAAAGGAGTAAAATAAATAATGAGTAAAAAAGAGCTTTATAGGATACAATTTGTTACAGGAAAAAAAGAATTCGACATTAAAGCTCAAACTATAAAAGAAAGTGAATTTTTTGGATTTTTAGAAATTTCTGATTTTATTTTATCAGATCCATCAAAAATTGTAATAACTCCAGAAGAAGATGAATTAAAAAAAGAATTTGGAGATAAAAAAAGAATTTTGGTACCCTATCAATACATTAGAAGAATTGATGAATATATTGAAGATGAAAAAAAAGTTATATCTCCATTCATAAAAGTTAAGGATGATTAAAAATTTTACTTGATTTTTTTTTATTTTTTCTATAATGGGGATATTCACTAAAAAAATTGAAGAGGTGTGAATTAAATGGCAGTACGAATAAGATGTCAGAGATTTGGAAGAAAAAAGAGACCATTTTACAGAATTGTTGCAGCAGACAAAGATGCACCAAGAGATGGTAGATTTATTGAAATTTTAGGTTATTATGACCCTCTACCAAATCCTTCTGTAATTAAATTTAACAAAGAAAGGCTTAAATACTGGTTAAGTGTTGGAGCAAAACCTTCTAATACTGTGGCTAAGTTAATTGAAAATACAAAAGCACTTGAAGAAACTGAATCAGAAAAAGGAGGGCAAGAATAATGTTGAAAGAATTGGTAGAATTTATTGCAAAATCATTAGTGGATTACCCAGAAAAGGTGAAAGTTACAGAAATTGAAGGGGAAAAGACTTCAGTAATTGAATTAATGGTAGCAAAAGAAGACCTTGGCAAAATTATTGGTAAACAAGGAAAAACAGCAAGAGCTTTAAGAACTATCCTTGCAGCTGCTTCAAACAAAGTTAACAAAAGAGCAGTGCTTGAGATAATTGAGTAAAAAAAGCTTAATAAAAATAGGAAAAATAACAAGACATCACGGTCTTAAAGGCGAAGTTAGATTTTTATATTTTGGTAATAAATTAGAAGACTTTAATTATAAAGAAGTTTACCTTTATGAAAAAGGTGAACTTCTTTCTTTATATATTGAAAAACTTAGATTTCATAAGAATTTTATTCTATTAAAATTTAAAAATATAGATTCAATAGATGAAGTAGAAAAAAGGTTAAAGGGGAAGTTTGTTTATATAAAAGAAGAACAACTTCCTGAATTAGATGAGGAAGAATATTATTGGCAAGATTTAATAGGATGTAAAGTTATTGACCAAAATAAAGGTTTTATTGGGAAAGTTCTTGATTTAATAGATGCAAAAAGTAATGATGTTTTAATTGTTAAAAAAGGGAAAGATGAAATTTTAATTCCTTTTATAGATGATGTTATTTTAGAAGTAGACCTTGATAATAAAATAATTAATGTTTCATTGTTAGAGGCTGTTTAATTTGTTTGTTTTTAACATACTGAGTATTTTCCCTGAAATTGTTAAATGTTTTACTAATTATTCTTTAATTAATAAAGCTATTGAAAAAAATTTAATAAAATTTAATTTCCTAAATTTACGTGATTTTACAAAAGATAAACATAAACAGATAGATGATGAGCCGTATGGCGGCGGCTCAGGAATGGTTTTTAAAGTTGAGCCTGTTTACAATGCGTTATGCTCATTGAAAACTAATGAAAGAGGAAAAGTTATTCTACTGTCAGCAAAAGGAGAAAAATTTACTAACTCATTAGCAAAGAAACTTTCAAAAGAAAATTCTTTAACATTAATATGCTGTAGGTATGAAGGTATTGATGAAAGAATTTCAAATTTTATTGATTATGAAGTATCAATAGGAGATTATGTATTAATGGGAGGAGAAATCCCAGCTTGTGTTATTATTGAAGCTGTTTCAAGACTTATCCCTGGTGTAGTTGGAAAAGAAGATAGTGTAAAATTTGAAAGTTATGAGGACATTTTTTTAGAATATCCGCATTATACAAGGCCTGAGAACTTTAATGGTTTAATGGTGCCTCAAGTTCTTTTAAGTGGCAACCATAAAGAGATTGAAAATTGGAGAAAAAAGAAAAGTATTGAAAATACTATAAATAGAAGATTTGATTTAATACGAAATAGAAAAAGACCTCTTGATAGTTCTGAAGTTTTAGAAATAAAAAATACATTACAGAATAAATTTGAAATTTACATAGGTCTTGTACATTTTCCTGTTTATAACAAAAAAAATGAAATAGTTTTAACAGCAATAACTAATATGGATATTCATGATATATCAAGAATTAGTAGGACTTATGGAATTAAAAAATATTTTTTAATAACTCCAGATGAGGAACAGAAAGCATATGCACTTAGGATTATTAATCATTGGAAAAATGGTTATGGCAGAGAATATAATCCTTCAAGAAAAGAAGCACTAAAAGTAATTGATATAAAAGAATCAATTGAAGATGCTATTAATGAAATAAAAAAGATTTCATCAAAAAATTTAATTACAATTGGGACAAGTGCTAAAAAAAGAAAAAATGAAATCACTTTTCAAAAATTAAATGAATTAGCAAAAGATAATGCAATTTTTTTAATTTTTGGAACAGGCTGGGGGTTAACAGAAGAAATTTTAGACAGTATGGATTATATATTAGAGCCAATTTATGGCTTAACAGATTTTAATCATTTATCTGTTAGAAGTGCTGTTTCGATAATAGTTGATAGATTAATTGGATTTTAACCAAAA